>NZ_JAWJTG010000013.1:0-86199 GCF_032911605.1 Stenotrophomonas mexicanensis | reverse complement strand
TCAGGGGACGGCGCCGAACTCGCTGCGCTCAAACATCGGCGCCTCTTCGCCCCTGATTCCCCTGCGATGCTCGGCTCGCTCAAGGCGGACTGGAAGGTCAAGATCAACCGCAAAAGCATCCACGCATGGCGTGGATCTACTGGGGCAGGACCGACCCCGGCAACTGGCATCACCCGCCGCTGAAGGTATCCACCAGCAGCTTCACGTTCAACACCACGATCACCAGCGCGATCACCCAGGCGATCGCGCCCAGCCAGCGCGGCGCCACCAGCGCCCCCATCGTCACCTTGTCGGTCACGATCCGCACCAGCGGGATGATTGCGAACGGCAGCTGCATCGACAGCACCACCTGGCTCAGCACCAGCAGCTTCACCGCGCCCTGGTCGCCGAACAGCATGATCACCACCACCACCGGAATGATCGCCAGTGCGCGCGTGATCAGCCGACGCAGCCACGGCGGCAGGCGCAGGTGCAGGAAACCTTCCATCACGATCTGGCCGGCCAGCGTCGCAGTCACCGTCGAATTCAGGCCGGAGGCCAGCAGGGCGACGGCAAACAGCGTCGCTGCCACGCCCACGCCCAGCATCGGCGCCAGCAATTGGTGCGCCTGCTCGATGTCTTCCACATCGAAACGTCCATTGGCATGGAACACCGCCGCCGCCAGGATCAGGATGCTGGCGTTGATGAACAATGCAAGGGTCAGCGCAATGGTGCTGTCGGTCACCGCCCAGCGCAGCGCGCTGCGGCGACCTTCATCCGTGCGCGGGTAGGCGCGGGTCTGCACGATGGACGAATGCAGGTACAGGTTGTGCGGCATCACCGTGGCACCGATGATGCCGATCGCGATGTACAGCGCGTGCGGATCGGTCACCACCTGCGCACGCGGAATGAAGCCGCCCAGTACCGCCATCACCGGCGGCGCAGCCATCGCGATCTGCACCACGAAGCAGGCGAAGATCACCATCAGCAGCGCGATCACGAAGGCCTCCAGCGCACGGAAGCCGCGGTTCATCAGCAGCAGTACCAGCAATGTGTCCAGGGCGGTGATCACCGCGCCCCACAGCAGTGGCAGGTCGAACAACAGCTTCAAGGCGATCGCGGTGCCGATCACCTCGGCCAGGTCGCAGGCGATGATCGCCGCCTCGCACAGCGCCCACAACGCCAGGTTCACCGGCTTCGGGTATCGGGCACGGCAGGCCTGGGCCAGGTCCATTCCGGTGGCGATGCCGAGCCGCGCCGACAGCGCCTGCAGGATCACCGCCATCAGGTTGGAAATGAGGATGACCGACAGCAGCAGGTAGCCGAAGCGCGAACCGCCGGCGAGGTCGGTGGCCCAGTTGCCCGGGTCCATGTAGCCGACCGAGATCATGTAGCCCGGGCCGAGGAAGGCCAGCAGGCGGAACCACCAATGGCCCTTGTCGGGCACCGCCACCGAGGCGTTGAGCGCACCCAGGCTGGCCGGAGTGGAGGCCGAAGGGTCGCGGGGTGCCAGGGTGTTCATGGCTCCGAATATAGCTCCTGCTATAGTCATTAGCAATGTGAAACAATCGTCTTTATCGCGTTACTGGTCCAGAATTCAGGTTCAACACCGGAACAACCGGAAGGACAGGCGCAGGCGTGGGCAAGACCGACGATTCGACATCGCTGAAAAGCACCCCCTTGATCGAGGCCGAGCGCCAGGTCGAGAGCTTCCGGCAAGTGCGCGAGGCGCACCGGATGGAGCTGGTGGAGGACTATGTCGAGCTGATCTCGGACCTGCTGGCCGACGGCGGCGAGGCCCGCCAGGTCGACATCGCCACCCGCCTGGGCGTGGCCCAGCCCACTGTGGCGAAGATGCTGCGGCGGCTGGCCCGGGATGGCTGGGTGGTACAGCGGCCGTACCGCGGCGTGTTTCTGACCCCGGAAGGCGAGGCGCTGGCGCATGCCAGTCGCCAGCGTCATCAGACCGTGGAGCGCTTCCTGCTGGCGCTGGGCGTGGACCCGGATACCGCGCGGCGCGATGCCGAGGGTATCGAGCACCATGTAAGCGAGCAGACGCTGGCGCTGTTCGAAGCGTTCGTGCGCAAGGCCGAGGGCGAGGCGCCGTAACGGTAGCGCCGGGTCATGCCCGGCGGCTGTTCGCGCGGTGATGGAATGAGTCGAGCGTGGCTCGACTCTACAGATCGGGCGGACAATGGGCCTGCTGCTGCGCACACGCCTGCTTCGCCCATTCCTTCAACACCGGCTGCAGGCCTTCATAACGCCGGCCGTGCCAGCCATTGGCCAGCACGGCGCCGTCGGCATCGATCAGCACCAGATTCGGCGGTGCCAGCCCCGCCAACGCCTGCAGTGCCGGCATGCGCGCGGCGCGGCGCGGGTCCAGCACCGGCCACGGCATGTCCTGCGCGTGCATGTAGCGGCGCAGCGCGGCCTCGCTCTCGTCCAGGCTGACGTACACCACTTCGGTGTCGGCGCCGGCCTCGCGCAACGCATCACGCACGCTGCGCAGGGTGGGTACGAAAGCATGGCAGGGCGCGCACCAGTCGGCGCCGAAGTACAACGCCACCAGCTTCGGTGGCGATGACCATTGCATCGGCCGCAGCGAGCGCTGTTCCGGCCGCATCAGCGAGGCGGAGACCTGCGCATGCAGGTCCGCAGCCATCGCCGGTGCGGCCAGCAGCACGGCACAGGCCAGCAACAATGCTCGTAGTGGCTTAGAACGCATAGCGCAGGTTGACGTACCACGAGCGCGCGAAACGCGGCCCGTAGACATAGTCGCTGTCGCGCAGCGCGCCCACTTCCAGGTCCTTCTGGCGCTGGTCGAACACGTTCTTGACGCCCGCGGCCACCGACACTTCCTGCTGCGCCTGCGCGCCCAGGTGACGATGCCAGCGCGCACCCAGGTCGGTCACCAGGAATGAACGCGTGCGGTGCAGTTCGCCCAGCCGGTTGTTCAGCACCGACATCGGGCCGGTGTGGCGCAGTGCGACGAAGGTCTCCCACGGTTCGGCCGGCATCCAGCTGAGCTGTGCCAGGCCGGTCCAGCGTGGGGTCTTCAGGTAGTCGCGGCTTTCGATCACGGTGTCGCCGCCGTCGCCGGTGTCGTCGAAGATGCGCTGCGGTTCGCGGAAGCGCGAGCGGTACCACGAGGCACCCGCGGTCAGGCGCCACTGCGGCGACGGCTGCCAGCCGAGGTTGGTTTCCGCGCCCAGCACATTGGAACCGGACGCGTTGTAGCGCAGCTGGCTGAGCTGGCCGTCATCGCCGCGCTGGATCTCGCCCAGTGCGAAGGTGTCGCGGATGCGCGCATACGAGGCGGTGGCATCCCAGCTCCACACCGGATTGGCCGGGTCCGAGCGCCAGTCGAAGCCGAACAGGGTGGTCAACGCGCGCTCTTCCTTCAGGCCGTCGGTGTTGCGCACGCGCACCTGTTCGCCACCCAGCGTATCGACATGCACATCCTCGACGAAGATTTCCGGTGCACGGAAGCCGGTGGCAACGCCTGCCCGCCACTTCAGGTTGGGCGTGGCCTGCCAGGCCAGCGCGATGCGCGGCGAGAACACCGCGCTGTCCAGCTCCGAGCTCTTGTCCACGCGCGCACCCAGCACCAGGTCGACGTTGTCGCGCAGGCTCCACTCGTCCTGGATGAAGGCGCCGAGGTTGTGGAAGGTGGCATCTTCCAGCACCGCCAGCCGCTGGCCGTCACCGCTGCGGTTGTCGTCGCGCAGCGCCTCGTGCTTGTACTGCACGCCGAAGGCCAGCGCGTGCGCGCCCAGCCGCCAGTTCAACTGGCTGTCGATGTAGTGCAGCGGGTTGTGGGTGCGGCCGTACTGGCGCCACGAACGCGAGGCCGCGCTGCCGGCCACGTTGGGGTCCAGCTGCGACGGGTCATAGCCCGGCGCCGACGGATCGGTGACCACGTCGCCCAGGCCGCCATAGAAGCTGTCGCGGTCGATGTCGGCGAAGGCATAGGCCAGGCGGAAATCGACGTCGGCATTGATCTCCTGGTCCCACGACACGCTGCCGCGCCGATACTTCGTATCCAGCGATTCGGCGATGTTGGCCAGGTACTCGGGCTGGTCCAGGCGGTTGCCGCCGCGGCGGGTTTCATCGGTCACCTGCAGGTCCAGGCGCAGCCGCGTGCCCGGCGTGGGCGCATACCAGGCCTGCAGCCCGCCGACCTTGAGGTTCTTGCGGGTGACCTCGGTGTAGCCGTCGCCGTTGTAGTCGATGCCGCTGTTCCAGTTGCGCTGGGCAATCACCGACAGCCCGGCGTCGGCGTCCTTGGCCACCAGGTCGAGGCGCACGTCGGCGTTCTTCTGCGGCGTACCCTTCAAGACATCCACGCCGGCCTGCACATGGCCACCGCTGCGCGCCGGCAGCGGCGGGATCAGGTTGATCACTCCGGCCACCGCGCCCGGGCCGTACAGTGCCGAGCCGCCGCCCTTGACCACTTCGATGCGGTCGACGAACCCGGCCGGAATCTGTTCCAGGCCGTACACGCTGCCCAGCGTGGACAGCAGCGGGATGCCATCGAACAGCAACTGGTTGTAGGCGCCGGGCAGGCCCAGCAGCTGTACCTCGCTGGTGTTGCAGTTCTGGCAGTTGCTTTCCACGCGCAGGCCATTGATCAGCTCTGCGGCACGCGAGAAGTCGGTGGCCGCGCGCAGCGCGATGTCTTCCTTGCGCAGCACTTCGGTGCGGATCGGGACATCGGACAGCAGGCGTTCGCTGCGGGTGGCGGTGCTGACTTTCACCTGCACCCGATCCAGTTCGGTCGGTTTCGGGGTGGCTGCCACTGCGGGCAGTGGCAGGGTGAGGGCAATGGCGGCAGCCAGTGGCAGGCGGCGAAGGAGGGAAACGGGCATGAGGCGTCGTCCTTGGGGAGGGAGGGCGGCGAGGGCGACCTGGCTGGCGCATATGAAAGCAGTGGCTTATCAATATAGCAATAGCTATATAACGAAGCCGCAGCAATTTGACGAGGAGCAGCCATCCAGATGGATCATGGAGTTGTTATAACATTACATACAACAGCCGCAACCCTGCCGGTGGTCATGCACGGAGGATGGCGTTGCCGTGCGGCGCAGGGAGACGGGGTCAGAGCCCTTTCCTTTGGAAAGGGATCCGCCCCTGGGAGCGGATTGTCAGCCGCGGCGGAACGCGGCGGGGGTACGGGCGCCGACGATGATCATGCGGATCATCGTGGAGATCTGTTCGACCAGCTCCGGATCCTTCTCCGGTGGCAGGTCCATGGCGGTGGCACCCATCGCGAACACCAGCCGGGTGATGGCCTTGGCTACCAGTTCCGGGGCATGCAGTACGGCGCCATCCAGTGCGGCCAGGCGCACCAGGTCGTGCTGCAGCTCTTCCTCGAAATAGTGCAGCTCGCGTTCGACCGCGTGCTTGAAGTCGTCCGAGCCGACTGCGCCCTCGCGCAGCAGCACGTGCAGCAGCTTGTCGTCGGCGCGCAGCTGTTCCATGAAGGTCTCCACCGAGACCCGCACCACGCTGGTGGCGGTGGAGGTGGCGCGCTGCCGGGCCTCGCCGATGATGGTGCGCAGCGAGCGGCCGGCCGCATCGATCAGCGCCACGGCCAGTTCGTCCATGTCGCGGAACTGCCGGTAGAAGCTGTTCGGCGCGATGCCGGCCTCACGCGCCACTTCGCGCAGGCTGAGCGTGGACAGGCTGCGGTGCGGCCCGATCAGTTTCAGGGCGGCTGCCAGCAGATCCTCACGGCTCACCGTACGGCGGGCCGGGCTGTTGGCATCTTCGGGCGTCGACAAAGCGGTGGCGGCGGCCATGGGGGTTCCGGTGGGGCGAGGCTGAATCATACCCAATCCGGTTCAATATACACATGTATACACAGGTGTATGTGCGCCCGTATAGTGCGCCTATGAGCGCTGTCGTCCGTCCGTCCCTGTTCTCTCCATACCGCTGGGTCTCGCCGTCGCTGTTCGATTTCTGGGCGGGCCAGCTCAATCCCCTGTGGACCCTGCGCGAGCCGGTGGCCCGCCTGGTCCGGCGCGAGCCGGCCGGGGAGGGCGCGGCGACCCTGGTCCTGCGCACCAACCGGCACTGGGCCGGCATGCGTGCCGGCCAGCACGTCACCCTCGGCGTCGAGATTGAAGGGCGCCTGTGGCAGCGTAGCTACAGCCCCACCGCACTGGGGCGGCGCGAGCTGGCGATCACCGTCAAGGCGATCGATGGCGGCCGGGTCAGCCAGCACTTGGTGAACCATGCACAGCCGGGCGAGCTGTTCCGCCTCGATGCCGCCTTCGGCGAATTCCATATGCCGGCTGCGGCGCCGGTGCTGCTGCTGGCGGCCGGTAGTGGCATCACGCCGATGCGCAGCCTGCTGCGCGACACCTGCCAGCGTCCGCTGGCGGCGCCGGTGGACCTGTTCTACTGGGAGCGCGCCGCTGCCCATCTGCAGTTCCGTGATGAACTGCAGGCGCTGGCCGCAGCGCATCCGAACCTGCGCGTGCACCTGCTGACCACCCGCGAGGGTGAGGTGCCGGCCGCGCGTATCGATACCCATGATCTGCAGGTGCCCGGCGATGACACGCCGTTGGCGCAGCGCCATGTGCTGGCCTGCGGCCCGGACGGCTTCGTTGCCGCCGCGCGTGAACGCCTGGCACATCAGGTGGCCGGCTTCCAGGCCGAAGCCTTCACCCCGCCGGCGCCGCTGCGCGATGCCAGCAGCGAAGGTGAGGTGTCGCTGACGCTTGCGCGCAGTGGTCGCCAGCTGAGCGTGCCGCGTGGCCGCTCGCTGCTGGAAAGCCTCGAAGCCCATGGCATCAAGCCCAAACACGGCTGCCGCATGGGCATCTGCAACAGCTGCTCCTGTGACCGTGTAAGTGGTGCGACCCGCCACCTGCGCACCGGCGACCTGCAGTCCGAAACGGCGCAGCCGGTACGGATCTGCGTGAGCGCACCGACCACCGACCTGACCCTGGATCTCTGAGGACGCCTGCCATGACCCGCGCTACCGACCGTGCCCTGAGTACTGCCGAGATGCATGCCTTCGGTGAGGAGCTCGACGCGATCCGCGACCGTGTGATCGGCAGCCTCGGCGCCTCCGATACCCGCTACATCCGCCGCGTGGCCGCCGCCGTGCGCTGGTTCGGCGTGGGTGGCCGTGGCCTGCTGTTCCTGGCGGCGTTCTCGCCACTGTTCTGGATGCCGCTGCTGTGGCCGGCCGCGATCACCGGCACGCTGCTGCTGGCGCTGTCGAAGATCCTGGAGAACATGGAGCTGGGCCACAACGTCATGCACGGCCAGTTCGACTGGACCGGCGACCCCAAGCTCAACGGCAACACCTACGAGTGGGACATCGTTGCCACCGCCGACAACTGGCGCAAGACCCACAATTTCCGCCACCACACCTACACCAACGTGCGTGGCATGGACGATGACATCGGCTACGGCCTGCTGCGCATCTTCCCGGAACAGCGCTGGAAGCCGTTCTACCTGCTGCAGCCGATCATCGCGCCGATCTTCGCGCTGCTGTTCCAGTGGGGCGTGGCCGCGCAGGACCTGCGCCTGGGCCGTTGGCTGAAGGGCCGCATCAGTGGCCGTGCGATGTGGATGCAGACCCGCCCGGTGGCGCGCAAGATGCTGCGCCAGGTTCTGAAGGACTACGTGTTCTTCCCGCTGCTGGCCGGTCCGTTCTTCCTCACGGTGATGCTGGGCAATCTGGTCGCCAACGGCCTGCGCAACATCTGGACCTATGTGATCATCTTCTGCGGCCACTTCACCGCTGAATCGGAAACCTTCCCGAAGGAGTGCCTGCGCAATGAGTCGCGCGGTCACTGGTACCTGCGCCAGCTGCGCGGTTCGTCGAACATCAGTGGCGGTTTCCTGATCAACGTGCTGTCGGGCAACCTCAGCCACCAGATCGAGCACCACTTCTATCCGGACCTGCCGGCCAATCGCTATGCGGCCATCGCCAAGGAAGTGAAGGACATCTGCCGCCGCTACGGCCAGCACTACAACAACGGCTCGCTGCCGCGCCAGTTCGGCCAGGTGGTCTGGCGCATCCTGCGCCACGCGTTCCCGAGCAAGCCGCGCCGCCTGCCGATGTCGGACATCATGTCCGCACCGGCATCGGCCAACGCGGGCTGATCGACTCAGCCCGCTTTCGCCAGATCCGCCTGCTCGCGGTCCAGGCGTCGCAGGAACACCTGCATTTCCTTGCGTGCCTGCTGGTCGCCCTTGCTGCCGGCCACGCTCAGCCCGCGTTGCCACGCTTCGCGCGCCGCCTGCGGCTGGCCACTGGCCAGCCAGGCCTTGCCCAGCAGCTTCCACGCCGCCGAATACTGCGGATCAAGGACCACGCAACGGCCCAGATGGGTGGCCGCGCGCACCGGGTTGCCGGCATCCAGCCAGCCCTTGCCCAGGCCGAAGCGCAGCAGTGCGCCGTCCTTGCCGCTGGCCAGCATGCATTCCAGAGCCTCGATGTTCATCAGCGCACCTCCACCAGCAGCTCGGCCGGTCCCGGCTGGAAGCGGCCGCGATGGAACAGCAGCGGTGCGCCGCCGTTCTCGTGCACTTCGATGATGCGGCCGGCCAGCAACAGGTGATCGCCCACCGGCCACTGTGCGTGGCGGGTACAGGTGAGATGCGCTACCGCACCGGCGATGCGTGGCGGGGCGTCCTCGTCGTCATCCAGCAATGCCAGGCCGTCGAAGCGGTTGCGTACCTGCGGATCGGCAAAGCGCCGGGCCAGTGCTTCCTGGTCGGCGGCCAGCACGCTGATCGCAAAGCGGGTGGCGCGCTGGAAGGTGGACAGGCTCTGCGCGTGCAACGCCAGGTTCCACAGCACCAGTGGCGGCTGCAATGACACCGGCACGAACGAATTGATGGTCAGGCCGATGGGGTTGCCCTGCGCATCGCGCGCGCAGACGATGGCCACGCCGGTAGGAAAGTGGCCGAGCAGCCGCCGCAGGGCACGCGGCGGCATCTCGACCGACGGCACCGGGGCCGGGGCGGGGAAGACCCCCGCCCACGGCCCGGCGTACGGCAGTGTCTCGCCGCTCATGAGGCCCGGGCCTGGCGGTAGCGCCGGCCGACCTCGGCCCAGTTGATGATGTTGAAGAACGCACCGATGTAGTCCGGGCGGCGGTTCTGGTAGTGCAGGTAGTAGGCGTGTTCCCAGACGTCCAGTGCGAGGATTGGGGTATTGCCGGACAGGCCGACCGTTGCACCCATCAGCGGGCTGTCCTGGTTGGCGCTGCTTTCAACCTTCAGGCGGCCGTCGCGATCGCTGGTCAGCCAGGCCCAGCCACTGCCGAAGCGGGTCTGCGCGGCCTTGGTGAAGGCCTCCTTGAAGG
Source organism: Stenotrophomonas mexicanensis (assembly GCF_032911605.1). Taxonomy (NCBI): domain Bacteria; kingdom Pseudomonadati; phylum Pseudomonadota; class Gammaproteobacteria; order Lysobacterales; family Lysobacteraceae; genus Stenotrophomonas; species Stenotrophomonas mexicanensis. The sequence goes on along the minus strand of NZ_JAWJTG010000013.1, from coordinate 76,888 downwards.
CATCGAAGCCACCCAGATCGCGGTCGATGGCGGCGGCCAGCTCATCATCGGGCGTGCCGCCGTTGGCGCTGAGCACGGTCCAGAACAGGCTGTGGTTGGCGTGGCCACCGCCGTTGTTGCGGACTGCGCCACGCTGCGCCTCGGGCACTGCATCGAGGTTGGCGATCAGCGCCTCGACCGGCTGCTCGGCGATGCCGGCCTGCTCGATGGCGGCATTGAGGTTGTTGACGTAGGTCTGGTGGTGCTTGCTGTGGTGGATCTCCATCGTGCGCGCATCGAAATGCGGCTCGAGGGCGTCATAGGCATAGGGGAGCGGGGGAAGCGAGTACGACATCGAGGCAATCTCCGTGGGGAAGGCCAAGGGGGCTGGCCGTGGGGAGACTGTTATCGCACCTCAACATTGGTTGAGGTCAATAGATCAAGAGGTCAAGACGGAGGCATGGTAGTGCCGGCCGCTGGCCGGCATTCAGCGAAGGTCGGGTAGCCGGCCAGCGGCCGGCACTACCAGAACCCGCTTTCCGAACCCTCACCGGCGCGCTGATGCGCTGCCCCCGCCCCCTCCCACACGGATCAACAAAAGCGCCGGCAGGCGAACCAGCCGCCAGCGCTTTCATCAACTCAACTCAACCAGTCCTTGCACGCACCATCCACCTGGTCACCGCAGGCCTGCTGCATCCGCTGCTGCAGCCGTGCCAGCGTCTCCGCACCCTGGTGCTTGCCGCTCCACGCCTTCAACTGCCCGGCAAGTCGCTCGAAGCGCTGCCGGGTACGCTGGTGGTAACCCGACGGCTGCGCCTCCAGCTCGGCGATCAGCGACGCGGTCGCCTGCTCGATGCGCGGTGCATCGTCCGGCGCCAGCTTCAGCAGGCCTTCCACGTACAGCACGCCCCATTGCACGCGGGTGGCCGGGCCCTGTGCACCGTCGTAGGCGCGCTTCAGCCACTCCAGCGCACCGGCGGTGTCGCCGCGCTGCTCGGCCAGTTCGGCCAGCTCGGGCATGTAGTAGTACGGCTGTTCGCTGCGCTTCAGCTCGGCCAGCAACAGTGCCTCGGCACCCGCGTCGTCACCTACCTCGCGCAATGCGTACACCGCGCTGCTGATCGTGGCCTGGCGTGCATGCGCATCGGTGGCGGCGGCATCGGCAGCGGCCACGCGCTGCTTGACCCGCTCGACCAGCGCCGCGGGCAGTGCGCCCTTGGGCTGCTGCTGGCGGGCCAGCGATACTTCGGTCAGCGCACGCGACAACGCGTCGTCGGCGCGATCACCGCGCTCGGCATCGGCGCGCTCCAGTGCAACCAGCAATTGCTGGCCCAAGGTGTTGGACGTGGCCGGGCCTGCACTGGCCTGCTTGACCAGCTGCACGCCTGCGTAGCCGAGCAATTCACGATTGCGGCGCACTTCCGCCGGTTGTGCCAGTACGGCCTGCAGCAGCTCGCGCACTTCGGTGGGCGAGGCATCGGGCTTCTCGGCTGTGGCCAGAAGAGCCAGCAGGGCGAAACGGCGCTGCAGGGCGGCGTCGGGTGCCGCCCTGGACAACTGGCGCAGCACGTCCTGGCTCCTGCGCTCGCCGGCCAGGCGGTTGGCGTCCACTTCCCAGCCATAGTCGCCCAGCACCTGCCAGTCTTCGGCGGCCAGTCGGTCCGGCGTTGCCAGCGCGGTGGCCAAGGTGGCCGCAACAGCACTGCGGCGGCCAGCGGCGACGGTCAGTGCCCGGGTCAGTTCGGCGGCGTCATTGCCACCGGCGACGCGGGTGATTTCGTTGCGCTGTGGGTCCAGCACGATCAGGGTGGGATAGCCGCGTACGCCGAAGCGTTCGCCCCAGGCCTGCGCACCTTCCTCATCGCCGTCCAGATAGACCGGAACGAATTTGCTGGTCAGCGCGATGAAAGCCGGGTCCTTGAACAGGCCCGCCTTGAGCTGGTTGCACGGCGGGCACCAGACGGCACCCCAGTACAGCAGCACCGGCTTGCCGCTGTCGGCGGCTTCGGCGAAGGCATCGTCCACATCGCCCTGGCGCCAGGCGATGGCGGACGCCGGCGCGGGTGCCTCGGCGGAGTTGGCGGTGGATACCGGGGCCGGGGTGCAGGCGCTCAGCGCCGAAGCCAGCAGCAACACGGAAAGCGCGACGCGCATCGGCAGCATCTCGAAGGGCAGGGTGACAGACCATTGTAGGAACCGCCGGGGAGCCTGCTGATTCAGTTTGCTTATGACAGGCGTGCCGCAGGGCATGACGCCCACCGGGCATTGCCGGGCGGATGCCTTCAGGCCGCTGCCCGCACCATCTGCTGGTACACCAGCCCGTTGATCTCGCCGACCTCGCCATCCAGCACGAAGCCATAGCGCAGGTAGGTAGGCACTGCATTGAGCGAGGCGCGCACCGTCAGTACCGGCTCGCGTACCTGTGGCAGCACGGCTTCGAACAAGGCGTGCCCGATGCCCTGGCCCTGGCAGGCGGGATCGACGAACAGCATCGCCAGGTGCCGGCCCTCCTTCAGTTCGACCACGCCGACCACGCGTGCATCCTGCTCGGCCACCAGGATGTGGTTGTCACCCTGCAGGCGCGCACCAAACGCATCGGCTGCAGCGACACTGCCGAAGGTGGCGATACCGGCAGCGCTGAGCGAAGGCGCCACCGCTGCAGTGAACGCAGCCAGGCACACCGCGCTGATCGCGGGCAGGTCATCGACGTGGGCAGGGCGGATCGTCGGCATGCAGTGTTCTTCCAGTGGTGGGCGGTGCGTCATCGTCGCCGCAGGTCTGCACGCTAAGCTGGCGGCATGAGTGATTTCAATCCTGCTTATGCTGCCTTGTTTCCGCAACAGGGTCTGAGCCTGGGCCTGATGACGCCTGTCGCCGCACATGGGCTGGCCGATCCGCATGAAGCCAGGCGGATCGCACGGCTGGCTGATGATCTTGGCTTCGCCGCGCTATGGACGCGCGACGTGCCATTGATGGTGCCGCAGGGCCCGGATGCAACAGCGAGTGCGCTGGATGACCCGTTCCTGTGGCTGGGCATGCTGGCTGCCGCGACCGAGCGCATCGTGGTCGGCAGCGCGGCCATTGTGCTGCCGCTGCGGCAGCCGTTGCAGGTGGCCAAGTCGGCGCTGAGCCTGGACCGGATCAGTGCCGGGCGCTTCGTGCTGGGCCTGGGTTCGGGTGACCGCCCGGAAGAATTTGCCGCGTTCGGTGAGGATCTGGAGGGCAGGGCGGCGGCGTTCCGTGAGCGCTGGACGTTGTTGCGCGCAGCGTTGTCACCAGAGGCCGATGAAAGGACCGCCGTACTGCAGGCGACCGGTGGTTTCGACGTGTTGCCGGCGCCGGCAACGCGCATTTCGATGCTGGTGGTGGGTACTGCGCGGCAGAGCCTGCAATGGATCGCGCGTGAAAGCGAAGGCTGGGCCACCTATCACCGCGAGGAGGTTGCGCAGGAAGGACGCATCGGCCTGTGGCGGCAGGCACTGGCGCAGCGCGGCGGGCCAGGCAAGCCGTTCGTGCAGTCGATGCTGCTGGACCTGCAGGCGGATCCCCAGGCGCCAGCCGAGCCATTGCCGCTGGGCCTGAAGGTCGGCCGCGACGGGCTGCGCGACTATCTGCGGCGCGTGCATGCGCAGGGCGTGGCGCATGTGATGTTCAATCTGGTCGACAACGGACGGCCGATGGACGTGGTGCTGCGCGAGATCGGCGAGCAGGTCCTGCCGGATGTGCTCCGGTAGGTGTCCACCTTGGTGGACACGTTCCAGCAGTCGAGCACGGCTCGACTCTACATGGGGTTCGCATCTGCGTATCATTCGCATTTGATTTCCCGCTGCCGGAGCTCTGCGTGACCCAACGTTCCCCCATGCACCCGACTGGACGCCTGTTCGCGGTGGTCGCTTTCATCGAGGCCGTGACCTGGGCCGGCCTGCTCATCGGCATGTGGATGAAATACGGCCCGATGGCCAACGTGGCGCTGGTGAAGTTGTTCGGACCCCTGCACGGCGTGGCGTTCCTGGTCTATGTGGCGGTGACGCTGTTCGCGGCAGTGCGCCTGCGTTGGCCGTGGTGGGCCAGTGCCCTGGCCCTGCTGGCGGCGATCCCGCCGCTGGTGACGCTGCCGCTGGAGTGGTGGTTCAAGCGCCGTGGTCTGCTGGGCCTGCGTGCAATGCGCTGAACCCACTGTTGCATGACCATTCAAGAGAATGGGTATCAAATGCAAATACGAGCCGTTATCATTTAAGGATGGCATCGGGCCCTGAGCAGGACCGATGCCGGGCGGGGGCGTACAGACGCGCCCGGCCATCCTTTCCTGTTACGGCTGGTGTTTCATGCACGCACGTCCCGTCGTTCCCGGCTTGCCGGCGCTGGTGTTGGCTGCCCTGATCGGCACCATGGCGATGATGTCCTTCGTCGCCGTGATCGGCCCGGTGGTCCGCATGCTCGGTTTGTCCGAGTGGCATGCCGGCCTCTCGGTCACCGCCGCCGGTGTGTTGTGGATGCTGGCCGCGCGCCCGTGGGGCCAGCTCAGCGACCGCATCGGCCGCAAGCGCGTGCTGATGCTGGCGATGAGTGCCTACACCGTGGTCTACATCGCGCTGGCGGTGTTTATCGACGTGGCCCTGCAGGCGGTGCCGCCTGTGTTGGTATCGGTGCTGGTGCTGGTCGGTGCGCGTGGCCTGATCGGCCTGTTCTACGCCGCGGTGCCTCCTACCGCTGCCGCACTGATTGCCGACAAGGCACCGACCGGGCAGCGTGCGAAATTCCTCGCTCGCCTGGGCAGCGCCAACGCACTGGGCATGGTGCTTGGCCCGGCCGCCGCTGGCTGGCTGGCCTATACGAATCTGTCGCTGGCGCTGTATGTGGCCGCATTGTTGCCGCTGCTTGCTCTGGCATTGCTGGCGTGGCGGTTGCCGGCCACACCGCCGGTGGAGAGCGCTTCTGCGCAACGCCGCCAGCCGATGAGCCGTCTCGACCCGCGCCTGCGCCTGCCACAGCTGGCGGCGTTCATCGCCATGGTCTCGGTGACCATCGCGCAGGTGACGGTCGGCTTCTTCGCAATCGACCGCCTCGGCCTGGATGCAGCGGCGGGCGCGCGCATGGCCGGCATTGCACTCACAGCGGTTGGCGTCGGCCTGATCCTGGCGCAGGCGCTGGTGATGAAGCTGGAGGTGCATCCACGCCGCTGGATCGTCCTCGGCGCGCTCATTTCCGGCATCGGCTTCGCTTCGGTGGCGGGCGTGCAGCAGGCCTGGCAGTTGCCGGCGGCGTACGCGCTGGCCGCGTTCGGCATGGGTTTCGTATTCCCCTCGTTCCAGGCGCTGGCCGCCGATGCGGTGGAGGCGCACGAGCAGGGCGCCGCGGCCGGCACGGTGGCGGCCGCGCAGGGGCTGGGCATGGTGGCCGGGCCGATGCTCGGCACGCTGTTGTATCGCGGCGGGCCAAGCCTGCCTTACCTGCTGGTCGGCGCGCTGCTGCTGTTGCTGTGCGCGCTGGCCGCAGCGCATCGGATGAAGGAGACCCCATGAACGATTCCCTGATGCAGGGCGCGTGGCCGGAGGCTGCGCCAGCGCCGCAGGAGAACACCGACGACGCGTCGCTGTTCCTGCTGCAGCATGCGGGTCAGCATGTGCATGCGCGCGGTTGCCGCGCCGCGCTGCCGAGTGGCGCGCTGGCAACCCTGGCTGAGCGTGTTGCGGAGTTCTTCGCGCAGCAACGCGGCGGGCCGGGGCTGCTGGTCGGCGCGGTGCCGTTCGAGCCGCGTGCTGACGATGCGTTGTACCAGCCCGAGCGCCTGCTGCCGGCGCTGGCACTGCAACCGCAGGCCGCACCGCCGCTGGACGGCGCCCTGCGGGCCGAGCCTGTGCCACAGGACTATGCGTCAGCGGTTGCCGCGGCGGTGCAGGTCCTGCGTGCGCCCGAGCAGAACCTGCACAAGGTGGTGCTGGCGCGCAGCCTGTTGGCACGCACCCGCCAGACGCTGTCGCCGGACGTGCTGCTGGCACGCCTGGGCGCGGATCCGTCGGTGGCGACCTACGCGGTGCCGTTGCCGGTGGAGCTGGGCCAGGCGCCGGCGTGGCTGGTGGGGGCAACCCCGGAATTGCTGCTGCGCAAGCGCGGTGCCGAACTGCTGTCGCATCCGCTCGCCGGTTCAGCACGCCGCAGCGCCGATGCTGCCGAGGACGAGCGTGCCGCGCAGGCGCTGCTGGCCTCGACCAAGGACCATGACGAGCATCGCCATGTGGTGGACGCCATCGTCGAGGGCCTAGCACCGTACTGCAGCCACATCGATGCACAGCCACGGCCGGTGCTGCATGCCACCGCCAGCATGTGGCACCTGGGCACCCGCATCCATGCCACCCTGAAGGATCCGCAGACGTCTGCCGCCGAACTGCTGGCACAGCTGCACCCCACGCCGGCGGTCTGCGGTACGCCGCGGCTGGCGGCACTGCAGCGCATCCGCGAACTGGAACCGGTGCCGCGCGGTTTCTATGCCGGTGCGGTCGGCTGGCTGGACGCGCAGGGGGACGGCGACTGGTACGTGGCGATCCGCTGCGCACGCCTGCAGGGCACGCAGCTGCGCCTGTATGCCGGTGCCGGCATCGTCGCCGAATCGGAACCCGAGGCCGAGGTGGCCGAAACCGCGGCGAAGTTCGCTGCCCTGTTGAACGCGCTGGGTGTCCATGAATCCGCGCCCGCCATTGAGCCTGCCGCATGAATACCTCCATTGATTCCTCCCGCCTGCCACTGAAGCAGGTATGGCCCGATGCGCTGGCGGCGCGCTATCGCGAGGCCGGTCACTGGCGGGGCGAGACCTTCCCGGCGTTCCTGCGCGAGCGCGCGGAACGCTATGCGGATGACATCGCGGTGGTCGCCGGCGATGTCCGCCTGAGCTACGCGCAGCTGTGGCACGAAGCCGGCCGCATCGGTGCCGGACTGCTGGCACTCGGCCTGCAGCCGGGTGAGCGGGTACTGGTGCAGCTGGGCAATACCGCCGGGTTCATCACCACCGTATGCGGACTGTTTCGTGCGGGCCTGGTGCCGGTATACGCGTTGCCGGCGCATCGCATCACCGAACTGGTGCACTTCGCCAACAAGGCCGAGGCCAGTGCCTACATCACTGCCGACCTGCACGATGGCTTCGATCATCGCGGGCTGGCGCGGGCGCTGCAGGCCGAGGTGCCGGCGCTGCGCCACGTGGTCATCGACGGCGATGCGGCGGAGTTCACCGCGCTGGAGGCGCTGCAGGGCGATCGCAGCGAGCTGCCGGCCGACCCGGATCCGCAGTCGGTGGCGTTCCTGCAGATCTCCGGTGGCAGTACCGGGTTGTCCAAGCTGATTCCGCGTACCCACGACGACTACATCTATTCGTTTCGCGCCAGCAATGACATCTGCGGCATCGACCGCGACAGCGTGTATCTGGTCGCGCTGCCGGCCGCGCACAATTTCCCGATGAGCTCGCCCGGTTTCTTCGGCGCGCTGTATGCAGGCGCCCGTGTAGTGCTCAGCCCCGGCCCCGGCCCGGATGCGGCGTTCCCGTTGATCGCCCGCGAGCGCGTGACCTGCTGTGGCCTGGTGCCGCCGCTGGCGCTGCTGTGGGCGCAGGCGGCGGCAACCACTCCGCACGATCTGTCCAGCCTGCAGGTACTGCAGGTGGGCGGCGCCAAGCTGGTGCCGGAAGCTGCGCGGCGGGTGATCGACGGTCTGGGCTGTACCCTGCAGCAGGTGTTCGGGATGGCCGAAGGCCTGGTCAACTACACCCGCCTGGATGATCCGGAGGAACTGATCGTGGCCTGCCAGGGCCGGCCGATCAGCCCGGACGACGAAGTGCGCGTGGTCGATGACCACGACCAGCCGGTGGCTGAAGGTGAAGTGGGTCATCTGCTGACCCGCGGCCCGTACACCATCCGTGGTTACCACAACGATGCGGTGGCCAACGCGCGCTCCTTCACCGACGATGGGTTCTACCGCACCGGTGACCGCGTGCAGCAGTTGCCCGGCGGCTATCTGGTGGTGCAGGGCCGTGCTGGTGACCACATCAACCGCGCGGGCGAGAAGATCTCCGCCGAGGAGATTGAAGATCACCTGCTGGCCCACCCCGGCGTGTTCGACGCCGCCGTGGTCTCCATTCCTGACGAGTATCTCGGAGAGCGCAGCTGCGCGTTCGTGATCCAGCAGGGGGAGCCGATCAAGGCGCCGGCACTGAAAGCCTGGATGCGTACGCGCGGCCTGGCGGCGTTCAAGGTGCCGGACCAGGTCGTGTTCGTCGACAGTTTCGATACCACCGCGGTCGGCAAGATCAGCCGCCGCGAACTGCGTGCGCAGCTGCGTGCGCGTCATCTGCAACAGACAGGAGGAACGCGCTGATGGCGCTGCCCCGTATCACCAACTATCCCTTGCCGACCGCTGCCGAACTGCCGCAGGCGCGTGGCCCCTGGCGCCCGCAGCGTGATCGTGTCGCACTGCTGGTGCACGACATGCAGCGCTACTTCCTGGCCGCATTCGATGCCGGGAACGCACCGCTGCGGCCGGCGGTGGACAACATCGCGCGCCTGCTGGCGCATTGCCGCGCGCAGGGTATTCCGGTGTTCTACACCGCCCAGCATGGTGACCAGGATCGCCGTGACCGCGGCCTGCAGGCTGACCTGTGGGGGCCGGGCATGCGCCGCAGTGCGGATCATGAGCCGATCATCGAGGCGCTGGCGCCGCAGCCGGGTGAGCATGTGCTGGTGAAGCACCGCTACAGTGCGTTCCAGCGCAGCAACCTGGAGACGCTGATGCGGGTGCGTGGGCGGGACCAGTTGCTGGTGACCGGCGTGTATGCGCATATCGGTTGCACGGCCACCGTGGTTGAAGCTTTCCAGCGCGATATCGAGGCGTTCATCGCAGCCGATGCGGTGGCGGACTTCTCGCGTGCCGATCACGATCAGGCACTGCACTGGATCGCACGCACCTGTGGCGTACCGATGACCACCGATCAGCTGCTGGAGGTGCTGTGATGGCTGCCACGGGTGATGCGCTGGATCTGGAGCGGATGCGTGCCGACGTTGCGCGCGTGCTGGAGTGCACGCCGGCCGAGATCGGTGACGACGACAACCTGATCGACCTGGACCTGGACTCGATGCGCATGCTGGGCCTGGTCCTGGCCTGGGGCAACAACGGGTTGCCGCTGGAGTTCTCGCAGTTGGCCGAGCACACCACGCTGCGCCAGTGGTGGGGTGTGGTGCAGAAGCTGCAGGCCGCGCAGAACGCATGAACGCCGCTGCGCTGGCCACGCCGGTGGCACTGACCGAGGCCCAGTCGGGGCTGTGGTTCGCGCAGCGGCTGGCACCGGACAATCCGTCGTTCAATACCGCGCATGCGGTGTGGATCGAGGGTGCGCTGGACGTGGCCGCGTTCGTCGCCGCGGCAGACCAGGCAGCGGGCGAAGCCCAGGGCTTCGCACTGCGCTTTGCCGAGGGGGCCGACGGCCAGCCGCTGCAGTGGCATGACCCGGCACATGTGCCGCTGCTGTCGGTGCGCGATCTAGCGGGCGAGGTCGACCCGGCATCGGCGGCGCGTGCCCTGATGCAGGCCGACCGGCTCAGCGCGGTCGATCCGACCCGCGACCGCATAAGCCAGCAGGTGTTGTTTGATCTGGGTGGGCAGCGCTGGGTCTGGTATCTGCGTGTGCATCACCTTGCAGCCGATGGCTATGGCATGGCGCTGTTCACTGATCGCGTATGCGCCTTGTATGCCGGTCGTGCGGGTGAGGCACTGCCGGGACTGGCGGGCGTGCTGGCCGATGATGCCGCCTATCGTGCCGACCCGCGTCGCACGCAGGCCGGGCAGTGGTGGCGCGAGCAGATGCAGGGCGCGCCGGCGGGCGCGGGCCTGGCCGGTACGCTCGCGGCCAGTGACGACGCGCTGCGCTGGGTGCAGCCGCTCGATGCTGCATTCCGTGAGCAGCTGCTGCAGGCATCGGTGCGTTGGCTGCAGCCCTGGCCGGATGTGCTGGCCGCGTTGTCGGCCGAGTACCTGCGGCGGATGAGCGCCGCCGATGAAGTGGTGCTGGGCGTGCCCTACATGGGGCGGCTCGGCAACGCGTCGGCGCGGGTGCCGGCGATGGTGATGAACGTGCTGCCGCTGCGCGTGGCGGCCGGCGAGGGCAGCGTCGAGGCCTTTACCCGCGGCCTGGGCCGGCAGCTCAGCCAGGGCCGCAAGCACGGCCGTTACCGCGGTGAGCAGTTGCGCCGGGACCTGGGCCTGGTCGGCGCGCAGCAGCGCCTGCACGGTCCGCTGGTGAATGTGCAGCCGTTCTACAAGCCACTGGCACTGAGCGGCGTGCGGGCGACGCTGGAGGTGCTGTGCACCGGTCCGGTGGATGATCTGACGCTGGGCTTCCGTGGCGATGGCCAGCACCTGCTGGACCTTGAGATCGAGGCCAATCCCGCGTTGTACAGTCGGGACGATGTGGAGGCGCACGCGACCCGGTTGCTGCATTTCGTGTCGGCGGCGCTGGAGGCCGGAGACATCGCGGCGGTGCCGCTGGCCACCGTCGCGGAAGCGCAGCAGGTGGTGCATGGTTTCAATGCCACCGCGCATGCGCTGCCACAGACTACGTTGGTTGAACTGCTGCAGCAGGGCATGGACCGTGATCCGCACGCGCCTGCGCTGGTGTTCGGCGACACCACGCTGGACTACGCAACGCTGGAAGCGCGGAGTTTCGCGCTGGCGGCACAACTGCGTGCGATGGCGGTCGGTCCGGGCAGTGTGGTGGCGGTGGCATTGCCGCGCTCGCTGGAACTGGTGATCGCGCTGGTGGCGGTGCTGCGTGCGGGTGCCGCCTACCTGCCGCTGGACCTTGCCCATCCCGATGAGCGCCTCGCGCGCATTCTCGCCTCGGCGCAGCCGGCGTGCGTACTGGCTGCGGCAGAGGTATCGGCGCGCATGGACGGCGTGCCGGTGCTTGCCCCCGACCAATGGACCGCGCTGAGTTTCGCAGCACCGTGGGCCGATCCGGCGCCCAGCGATGCAGCCTATGTGATCTATACCTCCGGTTCGACCGGCGAGCCGAAGGGCGTCGTCATCGAGCACCGCGCCATCGTCAACCGCCTGCTGTGGATGCGCGAGCACTACGGCATCCGTTCCGATGACCGTGTTCTGCAGAAAACCCCGGCCACGTTCGATGTTTCGGTCTGGGAGTTCTTCCTGCCGCTGCTGTGCGGCGCGACGCTGGTGGTGGCGGGTCCGGACGCGCATCGTGATCCGACCGAGCTGGCACGGCTTGTGCGTGCCCACGACATCACCACCGCACATTTCGTGCCGTCGATGCTCGACGCGTTCCTTGCCGCGCCGGCCTCCGAAGGCCTGCAGCTGCGCCGCGTGTTCACCAGTGGCGAGGCGCTGGACGCATCGCTGCGCGATCGTTTCCATGGGCGCATGCAGGCCGAACTGCACAACCTGTATGGCCCGACCGAAGCGGCCGTGGACGTGAGCTACTGGCCGGCCTCGGCGCAGGACCGCTCACGGCCGGTACCGATCGGCTTCCCGGTCTGGAACACACGCCTGTACGTGCTTGACGCGCGGATGCAGCCGCTGCCGGTGGGTGTGCCGGGCGATCTGTATCTGGGCGGCGTGCAGCTGGCGCGTGGCTATCTCGGCCGCGATGACCTGACCGCCGAACGCTTCCTGGCCGATCCCTTCCTGCCAGGGGAGCGCATCTACCGCACCGGCGACGTGGGGCGTTGGCGGAGCGACGGCGCAGTCGAATACCTGGGCCGCAGCGACCACCAGGTGAAGCTGCGCGGCCTGCGCATCGAGCTGGGCGAGATCGAGGCGGCACTGCGCGAGCTGCCGGGCATGGAGCGGGTGCAAGTGCTGCTGCGCCAGGATGCACCCGGTGATGCCCGGCTGGTGGCCTATGTGCCAGCGGCGCTTGCCGATGCCGTGATGCTGCGCAGCCACCTGGCCACGCGCGTGCCGGACTACATGGTGCCGTCGGTGTTCGTTGGCGTGGATCAGTGGCCGGTGACCGCCAACGGCAAGCTCGACCGCAACGCGTTGCCGAAGCCGCCGCAGAACGAGATTGCCGGACTGGCGCCGCGCACGCCGCTGGAACAGGAGCTGGCGGTGCTGTTTGCCCAGGCACTCGGGCGTGAAGCGCCCGTGGCGGTCGATGCGGACTTCTTCAGCCTCGGCGGCGACTCGCTGTCCGCGGTGCACCTGCTGCTGGCCATCGAACAACGCTGGCGCTGCGACCTCGGCCTTGGTGCCTTGTTCGAACAGCCGACCGTGGCCGCACTGGCGACGCGTATTGAGGAGCCGCCGGTGCTGGCCGACCACGCATTGGGCCCGGTGATCTCGCTGGCTGCGACTGACGCTGATGGGCCCACTCCGTTGTTCGTGCTGCACCCGGCCGGTGGCATCGCCTGGAACTACCGGACGCTGGCGCGCGCCTTGCAGCCGGCACGCCCGGTATATGGCCTGCAGTCGCCCGCGCTGGATCCGAAGCAGCCGTTGCCGTCCAGCATCGAAGCCATGGCCAATGACTATGTGCAGCGGGTGGTCACGTTGCAACCGAAGGGACCGGTGCATCTGCTGGGCTGGTCGGTGGGCGGCATCCTCGCCCAGGCGATGGCGGTGCGTCTGCATGAAATCGGGCGTGAAGTCGGTGAACTGGTGCTGCTCGACGCCTACCCCAGCGAATGCTGGCGGGCTGAGCCGGAACCCGATGCCATCGCCGCATTGCGTGCGCTGCTGGCGATTGCAGGCCATGACCCGGAGGCGCATCCGGAGCTGGACAGCCGTGAACGCATTCTTGGTTTCCTGCGCCGTGGCGGTAGTGCGCTCGGTAGCCTGCCGGATGTAGTGCTCGATGGCGTGGTGCGTGCGGTGACCGGCACCAACCGGTTGATCCGCGAACACATCCACCAACCGTTCGACGGCACGCTGGTGCACGTGCGCGCTGGCCGGGATCATCAGACGCGGCCGCAGCTGCAGTCGGCGTTGTGGCGCACGCACGCGCGCAAGGTGCAGGCGCTGGAACTGCCGTTCCTGCATGCCGAGCTGACCGGCCGCGATGCGGTGGCGCAGCTGGCACCGTGGTTGTCGGCGCGCCTGCGCCACTGGGATGAGCAACAGGAGATCGCAACATGCAGTTGACCGGCTTTGAAGGTCGCGTGGCACTGGTGACCGGCGCCGCCGGCGGCATCGGCGAGGCCCTGGTACGGCTGTTGGCCGAGGCCGGCTGCACGGTGGTGGCAACCGATCGCGAGGCGCCCGTGGTCGCGGATGCACGTGTGCAGGCGTTTGCCCTCGATGTGACCGACAGCCCGGCGGTGGACGCCTTGGTGGATCGTGTGGAAGCCAGCATTGGGCAGATCGGCCTCGCCGCAAGCGTGGCGGGTGTTCTGCATGTGGGAGCTGTTGCGGAGACCACGGATGCCGATTGGCGCCGGGTGTTCGCAGTCAACGCCGATGGCGTGTTCCATGTTGGGCGTGCGCTGGCGCGGGTGATGTCACCACGGCGACAGGGCGCGATCGTCGCCGTCAGTTCGAATGCCGCCGGCGTGCCGCGGCACGGCATGGCCGCCTATGCCGCGTCCAAGGCCGCCGCCACGATGTTCACCCGCTGCCTCGGGCTGGAGCTGGCGCCGCTGGGCATCCGCTGCAATATCGTCGCCCCGGGTTCAACGCTGACCCCGATGCAGACCGGCATGTGGCAGGACGAGCATGGCGCAGAGCGGGTGATTGCCGGCAACCTGGAGACGTACAAGGCCGGCATCCCGCTACGCAAACTGGCCACCCCGGAGGACATCGCGCATTCGGTGATGTTCCTGCTCTCCGAGCAGGCCGGGCACGTGGCGATGAGTGACCTGTACGTCGACGGCGGCGCCACCCTGCGCGGCTGAGCTTTGTAGAGTCGAGCCATGCTCGACTGCCTTGCGGCATGAGTCGAGCATGGCTCGACTCTACAGGGTGTATCGGGTTGATCCGGTAGCGCCGGGCCATGCCCCGCGACGTCTCAGGGCAGGGTCAGGCGGTACACCAGTACGCGGTTGTCGTTGTCGAACGGGCTGTCGCAGGATTGGCCCTGCATGCGGCAGTGGCGGGCGATGAAGTCGTTGTCGTTGCCGATCAGCAACAGCACGTCGTTCGGATGCTGCGGGTCCAGCGCTGGCAGTACGTCCATGGCTTCCCACTTTTCCGAGAGCAGCCCGGCATGCGGGCCGCGCTTGGTGTTCAGGTCAAGGCCGGCACGCGCCAGCTGCGGGCGGTCGAGCAGGTTCAGCAGTTCGTCACTGCGTGCGGGCACGATGCCGTCCTTCAACACGGTGCCCGCCGGGTCGGCCAGCACCGAGGCCGTACCGGACTCATAGTTGCTTCCTGCCAGGTTGCTGGCATCGGCCACATCCACCAGCAGCACCGACTTGTAGACGATCGGGTCATCGCCCTCCTTGCCCAGACCGTTGCCATCGCGGGCCAGCAGCAGGAAGCGGTGGGCATCCAGTGCACGCAGCTCGCTCTGCGCGGCGGTACGGTCCAGCTTGCCCTTGCCGTCGTGTGCATAGGCGGGCAGGGCCATCACGTAATGGCCGATCGGTTGCTGCGGCGTCGGCGAGGCCGTCACGTCGTAGACCAGCACGCGGGTGTTGATGCGCCCGGCCGAGTTGCCTTTTGCGCTGTCCTGCAGCGTCGCGCTCTGAAGGGCCACGAACAGGCGGGTACCGTCGGGGGACAGGCCCATGCCTTCCACGCCCTGGTTGTTGCGGCGCCCAGTCTGCGGCGCCGCCAGCGAACCGAAGGCGGGCTTGCCATCGCGCTGCGGACGGATCGCCGGCGGCGCCACGATCACGCCCTGCAGCTGGCCCTGTGCATCGAAGTAGTAGACGTTGGCGGTGTACTCATCGCCGATGTAGAAGTGGCCATCGGCGGTGAACTGCAGCGACTCCGCATCCAGCGAGACCTTGCCCGCGCCTGCGCCGCTGGCCGGTGAGGGCAGCACCACCTCGCGCTGGGTGATCGTGTACTCACCCGGGTCGGCACCGGTGAACGGCTGCCCCTTGAAATCCTTAAGTACCACGCCCTTGTCGGGCACCATGCTCAGCGTGCCAAGCGCAGGCTTGCCCGGGGTAACGTCGATGCGCAGCTGCATGCGCTCCACGCGACCGGCGTAGTCGTAGAACAGGCCGGCCTCGGGATCATTACGACCGCGGTCGGGCAGGGTCCAGAGCACGCCTTCGTAGCCGCTGGCGGTGCGCTTCCAGGTGCCGGGCTGCACCGCCAGCGACGAAAACGAGCCCAGCGTATCGCCGAGGAAGTCCACCGTGCCCGCGGGCAACCGTCCGGCAGCGACCAGGCCCTTGTCCACATAGGTACGACCGCCCAGCTGCAGGGTGCGCGGTGGTGCACCCGTTGCCTCATGCGGAGCGGAGTATCCGCTGGCGGAGAGGGTGGCCAGCAGCAGGGCGGTCGTGAGCATCAGTGGACTCCGGGCGGAAGATCAGAAGCGAAGGTCGATCGTACCGAACACCTGGCGCGGTGCCGAGGCATGGAACACGTACAGCTTGCCGGCCGGGTCGCTGGGCGCGAACACGCTCGAATCCAGGTTGCTGGCGTAGCGCTTGTTGGTCAGGTTGGTCACGTTGAACGACAGGCGCATGCCCTTGGCGAAGCCGAGCTGGCCGAAGTCGTAGCCGCCGGCCAGGTCGAATACGGTGAAGCCGCCGAAGCCTTGGTCGTTGGTGTAGGTGTAGAAGCGCTCGCCGGTGTACTTGCCACGCAGGCTGGCGAACCAGCCGTTGTCGCGCCAGGTGATCTCGGTGGCCAGCAGCTGCTTGGGCGTATCGGTCTGGATCCTGCCCTTGATCTGCTGCTCGACACCGGCCTGCACGTAGTTGGAGGCGTAGGTCGAACGGTTCAGCGAGGCCGAGGTGTACCAGCTGAAGTGCTCGTTCGGGGTCCACAGCACGGTCAGCTCGGCGCCGCGGCTGTCGACGCCGCCAACGTTGTAGAAGCGGTTGCCGCAGGTCGGGCCGACCGGTTGGCGCGAGTCACAGGGGTTGTACTGCAGCAGGCGGTTGTCGAAGCGCACGCTGTAGGCCGCGATCGAGGCCTGCAGGGTATCGGTGACGAAACGGTAACCGGCTTCGAGCGAGCGCGATTCCTCCGGCTTCAGGTTGCCCTGTGCGTTCCAGGTGGCCTGGCTGACGGCCTGCGGGCCCAGCTTGAAGCCACCCTGGAACATGGCGATGTTCTCGGCGTAGCTGGCGAAGAGCTCGTGGTACTCGGCCAGGCGGAAGTTGGCACCAACGCTGGGCAGGAAATTCTTGCTGGCCTTCAACGAACCGGTGGCGAACTGGTTATTGGAGGTCGGCGAGATCGGCGTCTTCGCGTCGCCCGGCAGTGCCTGTGCATCGGAGGTGGCGTGCGGGCTCTTGGCGCCGAACTCCAGGGTCAGGCGGTCATCGAGCAGGCGCCAGGTGTCCTTCAGGAAGAACTGATGGGTCCTCCAGCGGGTGCGCTGGGCGAACACGCCCACATCGGAGGGCAGGGTGTTCATGCCACTCAGGTCACGCGGGCCGTCCACGGCGGTCTGGTAGCGCTCAGCGCTGCTGGTATTGCGCTCGTACCAGACGCCGCCTTCGATGCGGTGCGAGCCCAGCTCCCAGTCGAACGACAGCGTGCCGCCGTCGCGGTCGATGGTGTAGATGGTGTTGCGGAAGATGATCGGGATCTCCTGCGCGGTGCCTTTGTTCGACCACGCGCCGCTGTTCCAGTTGTGGCCTTCGCCACGGTCATCGTGGTGGTAGGCCAGGGCGCGCAGGCTGAAGCCATCGGCCAGGAAGAAATCGCCGGCCAGGTAGTACAGGTTGTCATCGCGCAGGATCTGCCCGGCGGTGAAGGCACCGTCGGCATCCTTGTCCGGGCCGCTGCTGTCGCACTTCTTCGCATTGAAGCTGGCGGTGTTGCAGTAGGCCTTGGCCACGGCCTTGTTCCAGTCCGGCGCGTAGCCGCCCCAGTCCCAGCCCAGGCCGCGCGACATCTCGTCCTTGGACAGGTAGAAGTAGTCCGCCTGGGTGGTGCGCGAGGTATCGACGAAACCGGTGATCTGGCCGCGGCCAAAGTTCCACACGCCCTTGGCGTTGAACTGCTTGGTGGTGGATTTGTTGTAGGCGGTCTGGTCGTTCCACAGATCGGAGACGGCATTCATGCCGGAAACGTAGCCGGAGAAGCCGTTGTACTCGCCGCTGTCCACGCGCACGAAGGTGCGGCGGTTGGCATCGCTGCCGAAGGTCTGCACCACGCGGCCACCCAACTCCTGCGCTGGGCGGTCGGAGGTGTAGGAAATGGTGCCGCCGAGGTTGCTGGTGGACGGCGTGCCGAGGCTGCCGATGCCCACCGCCAGTTCGGCGCCGGCCATGTTCTCGCTGATCAGCGCACGGTTGATGGTCAGGCCGTTGTAGTTGTTGTACGCACCGTCGCCCAGCGGCACGCCGTCCAGCGTGTAGCCGAGGCGAGTGGAGTTGAAGCCGCGCAGGCTCAGGGTCATCGACTGTTCGTTGGTGCCCAGCGCATCGGCCGACTGCGCGTTGACGCCCGGCAGCAGGTTCAGGGTCTTCTGCAAGCTGGTGCCCGGCGGCAGGATGTCGAGGTTTTCGCGGGTGATGCGCTGCACCTGGCGCGCTTCACCGCTGCCGATCACCGAAACCGCATCGAGGTTGGTGGCGGAGGGCGTGCTGGAGGTCGGGGCAGCATCCTGCGCCCAGGCCGCGGGAGCGAGCGCCAGGGACAGCGCAGCGGCCAACAAAGTCTTCGTCATGTTACGGACACTCGGGCAGGCACGAGCCACCGCACGGGCGCGGAGCTCATGGAGTTCAAAAGGGGAGACAACCGATGCGACCGGTGGCGCTGCACGCGCCGTGGATCAACGTGAAAATGGTGCGCTAGACAGATGACTGTCTGGTGACATGTTCATCCGTTGCGAGGCGCAGGCATGTAGAGCCGAGCCCATGCTCGGCTGCTTGTTCCCGGAGCCGAGCATGGGCTCGGCTCTACAAACGCTTCAGGATCACGGTAGATGCCAACCTTGGTTGGCATGCGCAGCATCATGGTGAAGGAGCGCCAACCGAGGTTGGCAGCTACCAAATGCTTACCCAGCGTTGCGGGGCTTGCGCGTGCGCTTTGGCTTTGCAGTGTCGCCGCCGCTGGCGGCGACATCCTGCAGCGCCTGCAGCCAGGACAGGGTGTCCACGTAGTCGATGAAGTGGCGCAGGTAACCGGGGCTGGTCGACTGCATCGTGTCCAGCATGCGTTGCACCAGCACCGCCGAGTTCAACGGGCCGCCATCGGCCGGGGCCTCGGTGCGCAGCGAACGACGTACCTGCAGCTCGCTGCGCAGCTCCGACCACTCGCGCTGCACCTGCTGCAGCATCGGCACCTGCGGGTAATGCGGCAGGGAGCGCGATCCCTCATCGAGATCGCGCACCAGTGCGCGCAGGCCATCCAGTGCGGGCGGCTTACTTGGCATCCGCGGCCTTCGGCTTGGGAATCGGCGCGATTTCCACGCGACGGTTGCGCGCGCGGCCATCTTCGCTGGCATTGGAGCTGACCGGCTGCTCGCTGCCGAACGCGGCGGCAAACACCGCGTCGGCCGGCACGCCATCGGCGATCAGGGTGCGGGTCACGGTCAGCGATCGCTGCGCGGACAGCTCCCAGTTGTCGGCGAAACGCCGGTTGCCTTCGCGCACCGGCGCGTCATCGGTGAAGCCGCTGACCATCAGGATCTCTTCGCGCGTGCCCAGGTAGGCGGCCAGCGGTGCGGCCAGGCTGCGCAGCAGCTCCTGGCCTTCCGGCTGCAGCTGGTCGGAGTTCAGCGCAAACAAGACGCTGCCACTGATGCCGATGCGGCCATCGACCAGGGTCACGCGACCGGCGGCCAACGGGCCGGCCAGCGCCTGTTCCAGGGTCTGCAGGCGCTTGGCTTCGGCCTGGCGCTGCTTCACTTCCTGGTCCAGCCGCTGCGACAGCTCCAGCTGCACGGCGACGACACCGACCAGTATCAGCACGAACGCACCCAGCAGCACCGACATCAGGTCGCCAAAGGCGGCCCAGATCGGGGCGTGCGAACCGCCGTCGACCTCCAGCTCGTCGCTCATGCGCTGCCGGCCTTGCCGCGGCGCGTGGCCAGCTGCTGCAGTTCTTCCATCACCTGCTTCTGCGACAGCAGGCTGAGGTCGACCACCTCGCGCGCCTGTGCCACGTAGTAGGCCAGCTGCTCGTCGCTGCGGGCCACCGAGGCATCCAGTGCGCCGCCGATCTGTTCCAGGCGGCCGGACAAGTCGGTGGAGGCGCTGCCGAACTGCGCGACCGCCTCACCGAAGGCGCCAGCCAGCTGGCCTACGTCACCGGCGCTGCCGCTGAGCGCTGCGGCAATGCCATCCAGCTTGCCGGTCTCGGCGGCGATATGATCAGTGAAGCGGTTGCCGACGCGTTCCAGCAGCTCGGCCGAACCGCCGACCAGCGCGTCCACCGCGGTGCGCTGCTCGTGCGAAGCATGGTTGATCGCATCCAGCAGGGTCTGCACGGTGGCCAGTAGGCGGCCGCGCTCTTCCAGCATCGCGTTGTCGCGCACCAGGCTCTCGGAGAGCGTGCTGCGCAGCTCGTTGATGACGTCGGCGGCGGCCTTCGGCGCAGCGGCGGCGGTCTGCAGCAGAGTGGAGACTTCGGCCAGCGTGGCACTGGCCTGGGCGCGGCCGTTCTCGCCGATCTGCTGTGCGGTGGCCGCCAGCGTGTCGCAGACCTGCTGCTGCTGCGCGGCCAGGCGTTCACCATTGGCCTGCAGGCGCTCGGCCAGATCGGTGGAAACATGTTGCAGGGCATCGCTCCAGCGCTGCAGGCGCTGTTCGTCGCCGGCCTGCAGCTGGGCCTGCAGCGCGGCGTGGGCCTGCTGCAGTTCGGCACTGACCGCATCCCAGCGCGCCTGGCGTTGCTGCTCGCGGCTGTCCAGGCTCGCCTGCAGTTCGGCGTGCGCGGTCGCGGTGGCGGCCTGCGCGGCCTGCCACTGCTGCGAGCGCTGCTCTTCATGATCCTGCAGCAGCGCCTGGCTGGCGCTGTGATGCTGTTCCAGTGCCTGCAGCAGCGCCTGCGCACGCGTGTCCAGATGCTCGCTGGCGGCCAGCAACGCCTGCTGCTGGCGTTCGACCAGCGCGGTATTCAATGCCTGCTGCTGTTCGGCGGCGGCGCGCCAGGCTTCGGCATTGCCGCTGGCATCGGCATGCAGGCGCTCGCCGATGCGTGTCACCAGTGCTTCGGCCTGCGTGCCCTGGCCATCGCTGAAGGCCTGCAGGTGCTGACGCAGATCACTGACCAGTGCCTGCTGTGTCTGGCTCTGTTCACTCAACGCCTTGGCCCAGCTGGCCTCGGTCGCCACGCGGCTGCGCTCGAAGCCTTCGCTCAGGCCAGACAACTGCTGCTGCACCGCCTGTTCGACACGGGCATGCAGCGCCTCACCATGGTGGGCCAGTCCGGCCAGGGTGGTCTCGGCCATCGGCTGCAGCGCGCCACCGATGGCGGCGGCGCTGGCCTCGGCACCTTCGCGTAGCGACTGCTGCAGCGAGACCGCCAGGCGTTCCTGCAGCGCCTGGCTCTGGGTCAGGAACTCGGCCTGGCCGGCCAGCAGGCGCTCATTGGCGGCCGCACTGTGCTGTTCGAAGCTGCTGGTCATCGCCTGCAGGCGGTCGACCAACGCCGGCAGCGCGGCGGATTGTGCCTGCAGCAGGCGCAGCGATTCGGCGCGCTGCCAGGCTTGCGAATACGGGTGCAGGTCGCCGGCAATGGCACGGTCCAGCTGCTGCACGGCCTGCAGGCGGTCACGGCGCAGCAGCGCCGCCAGCAGGCCGAGCATGGCCGAGCTGGCCACACCGGCGATCGAGGTGCCGAATGCCACGGCCAGGCCCTGCACCGGCGAGGCCAGCGAGCCGCGGATGGCGGCCATGTCGGTCGCGCTCTGCAGGGCCAGGCCGGTTCCGCGCAGCGTGTCCATCATGCCGAGCAGGGTGCCGAGCATGCCCAGCAGCACCAGCAGGCCAACCAGATAGGGGGTCAGCACTGGCGCGGGCAGGGCGGTGCGCTCGCCTTCCACGCGCAGGCGCACGGCGTTGCGCAGGCCCATCGGCACGCGCTCCAGCCAGGGGGCCAGGCTTTCCTTCGCGCTGGACAGGTCACTCAGCGCGCTGCGCAGGCCGTTGCTGGCCTGGCGGTAACGGTACAGCTCCACGCCACCAGCGATGTAGCAGGCCGCGATGATCGCCGCCACCGCTGCACCCAGCGGATGCACCGAAACGTAGCCAATGCCGATCCAGCACACGGCCAGCAGGCCGACAAGGAAAACAACGACATGGAAAGCAGTTCTGGACATGGTGTTCCGGTCAGTGGGAGCGCAGGGCGTCTTGCAGCCCTTCGATCGGGTGGAAGCGCAGCTGCAGCTCGGCAAGCAGCAGGGTGCGCATGTCATGGCGGAAGGCCGCGCGCCAGCCGGGCTGGCCGTGCACGCGTTCAAAACGGGCGCCGAGCACTGCCGGCGCAGTGGCCAGCAGGCTGTGCTCGCGCGGGGTGAGGGTCTGTTCCATCACCGCATCGACCTCGGCCAGCCGTGCCAGCTCGGGTGAAACCTGCACCAGCTGGTCGCGCAGGCGGCCGCGCAGGCGCCCGGTGGCGGTCTGGATGGCCTGCTGCAGCACCCGGTAGCGCTGGCGCAGCGAGGCGAAATTGGGTGCGGCGGCGGCTTCGGCCAGGTCGAGCAGGCGCTCTGCCTCGGCATCCTCGCTGATCGAGGCCAGCAGGCTGGCATGGGCCTGGGAGCAGTCGTCCAGCACATCCCCGGCCGCTTCGGCGGCCTCGCCCGGCTCGGGCAGGCGTCCGCCGAGCGCCCCGGACAGGGCCACGGCACGGCTCCAGTCCACCCACTGGCCGAGGCGATCGGTCAGGGCGGGACTGCTGGCCGGCATCGCGCCGTCGCTGAGACGGGCGAGCAGGCGGAGGAATTCCGGTCCACCCAGGACCGGCTGCGCTGCGTTCGCCATCAAGGGGTGAGGGGCCAAAAACCGTTGATTTTACAACCAGATGACCCGGCCTGGATGAAGGCGGTGCCGGGGTGGGGCGCCCGCAGGCGCGACAGGGCTTAGAATGTCCGGCTGCACCCATCCGTTCGACCCCTGGAGTCCCCAATGACTGTTGCGCAGTTCTACCCGATCGGCACCCCCGGACAGCCCTGGGGCGACGCGGAACGCGCACAGTGGCGGGCCCGCCAGCAGCGCCAGCGCAGCTACCACGACGACGTGGTGGCCGCCCTTGAACGCCTGGACGACAGTTTCGACGTGATTCAGTACGGCCAGCTGGACTATGCGCCGGACCATTACCCGCTGTTCGCCGTGGTCAACCACGACTGGAACCCGGCGCTGCCGACCGCGTTGATCACCGGCGGCGTGCATGGCTACGAGACCAGCGGCGTGCATGGCGCCCTGCAGTTCCTGGAACAGCAGGCCGAGCGTTACCTGGGCCGGTTGAACCTGATCGTGGCGCCGTGCGTCAGCCCTTGGGGCTACGAGCGCATCCAGCGCTGGAACCCGGATGCCATCGACCCGAACCGCAGCTTCCGTGACGGCGGCCAGATCGAGGAAGCCGCCGCGCTGATGCGCTGGGTGGCCGAGCGCAAGCCGAACCTGCTGGTGCACCTGGACCTGCACGAGACCACCGACAGCGACCTGCACGAGTTCGATCCGGCGCGCTGCGCCCGTGACGGCAAGCCGTTCGAGCGCGACACCATTCCGGATGGCTTCTACGTGATCGGCAACAGTGAAGATCCGCAGGCCGAGTTCCAGAAGGCCCTGATCGCCGCAGTGGCGCCCATCACCCACATCGCCCCGGCAGACGCCGAAGGCAACCTGGTCGGCCTGCCGCTGCAGTCGCCAGGCGTGGTCTGGGGTGAGTCGCGTTCGATCGGCGCTTGCGCCGGCTTCACCGACGCGCGCTTTGCCACCACCACCGAGGTCTACCCGGACAGCCCGCGCACCAACCCGCAGGAATGCAATGATGCGCAGGTGGCGGCGGTGTGCGCAGGCCTGGATTTCGCCCTGACGAAGTAAGGCACGTGGGTGTGCAAGCGGACCCGGCAGGTTCCTGCACGATGCGCCGGGTCATAGGATCGATTGTCGGGTTACGATCGGGCGATGACCACGATCAAGATTCTGCTCCGGCCATCACTCGTATCGGTCCTGGTGGCGACGACCGCACTCGGTGGATGCAAGCTGTCGGCGCTCGATCTGACGCCGCCGCGGGTGATCCAGCTGTCCTGCAGCAGCACAAGCGCCACGCCCCAGGCGCCGATGGTGTTGATCCTGGACTCCGGCCAGGCGTCGGTGGTCTGGGTCAACCGTAGATGTCCTGTGAGGTACAGCCTGTGCAGCCCAAGGTATGAACATGCCCGATACATCGTCTGATCTGATTGCCGTGCTTACCGGCGACCTGGTCAAGTCCACGGAGATGGACGCGGCCACCATTGATGACGTCCGTGAAGTGATTTCCGTTGCCGTGGCCCAGGCCATGGAGTGGCCTTTGCCGGGCATTGTCGGCCCCGAGTTCTACCGGGGCGACGCCTGGCAGCTGGCGGTCACCCAGCCGCACGGTTTCCTGAGGTTGGCGACCTGGATCAAGGCCAAGCTTGCCGCGTCGGAATCGCGGGCGCGCACGCGGATCGCGATTGGACTGGGTACGGTAGAGGCATTGGACCGGAAGGCGGTGTCGCGTTCGCTGGGTGAGGCATTCGTGCTGTCCGGTCGGTTGCTTGAATCCATGGGGCGCACGCAGGACATGGACGTAGCCCTGCCAGTACAACGGGAGGATCTGTACTGGTTACCGGCAGTGGTGTCTGCCTGTGATGTTATTGTCGCGCGCTGGACACGCAGTCAGGCTGAGGTGGCGTCGTTGTTTCTGATCCCCGATGCCCCCTCGCAGTTGGAAGCTGCCAATGCGTTGAACCGGCACCGACAATCGGTGAACCGGGTCTATCACGATGCTGGCGTCTTTGCCTTGCTGGCGCTGATCACCGCGGCTGAACGTGCACTGATGCAGCCGTACGGGAGCGTTCACGGTTCTGGAAAAGCAACTAAATAGCGTTGCTTTGGCTTAAGCAACTAAATTTCGTTGCTTTGGGCGGCGACTTGGCTATCGCGACGCGAGCCACAGGAAGGACTCACTGGCAGAAAGAACATGCTTGAAACGCTGCTCGTACTGTTGACCGCTCACCTTGTCGCCGATTTCGTGCTGCAGACCACGAAGATGATCGCGCGCAAGCAGGAACTGCATGGCCTGCTGCTGCACGTAGCAGTGGTGCTGCTCGCCATCGCCGCGCTGACCGGTTCGATCAACCCGTGGGTCTATCTCATCATCGGTTTCAGCCATGCGGTGATGGACTGGATCAAGGTCCATTGGCTCCCCGATGGCGTGCACGCATTCGTCATTGACCAGTTGGTGCATTTCGCCTTCATCGTGTTGATCGCGTTGATGTTCCCTCACGTTGCCCGCAATGGCTGGTACGGGATGATCCCGACCCAGGTCCAACTGTTGATGTATCAGGGCATGTCGATCGCGAGCGGCTTGATCCTGGTGGTCAACGTCGGCGGCGTCCTGGTGGAGAAGCTGCTTGCGCCGTTCACGGCAGGACTCAAGATGGGAAGCGCCGAATCGGCGCCTACGACCGCAGCCGCGCAGAGCGACGATCACAAGGGCATGCAGACCGCAGGGCGCTATATCGGGCGGCTGGAAAGAGGCTTGATCTTCATGTTCCTGCTGCTGGGCCAGCCCGAAGGCGTGGGGTTGATGCTGGCCGCCAAATCGGTGCTGCGCTTCGCCGACCGGCAGGCGCGGGCACACACCGAATATGTGATCATCGGTACCATGCTGAGCTTCGGTTGGGCCATCGCCGCAACCATGTTGACCAAGCTCGCCATCTCGCATTGGCGCTAGCGGCTGCGGCGTTGTGGCACCGGGCCATGCCCGGCGGGTCGGGCGCGAGCTAACCCAGCAGGATCACGCCCCACACCGTGCCGACCATCAGCAGTGCGGTGGTCTGGGCGGCGCTGCCCATGTCCTTGGCGTTCTTGGACAGTGGGTGGTGGTCAAGCGAGATGCGGTCGACCACCGCTTCGATGGCCGAGTTCAGCAGCTCCACCAGCAGGCTGATGAAGCAGACCGCCAGCACCACGGCGCGTTCGACCTGGCTGATGTCCAGCAGGAACGCGGTGGCGATCAGCAGCGCATGCAGCAGCAACAGCTGCCGGAAGGCGGCTTCGCCACGGAAGGTGGCGATGAAGCCGTCGCGCGAATGGATCAGCGTGTAGAAGATGCGGCGAAGGCCGGTCTTGCCATGCGGGTATTTACCGCTGTCCTTGGGGGAGGGTGGCTGCATGCCGGTCCTGCCATGAAGTGATCTCACGACAGGATGTGCAGGCGGGCGTCGGGAAAGCGTCGGACGCCCGTTGGATTTTCCTTCAGCCGGCCTGGCGCTGCGCCTGGATGGCCTGGTCGAGGGCATCCAGATCGTCGGTCGGCGAGGCCAGCCATGCCGGGTACGCCTCGGTCTCGACGAAGGCGGAGGATCGCAGCACATCATCGAACGCCGGATTGTCCTTCTCCGGGTGGCGCAGCAGGCCGGACATCAGCCCGCAGATGCGGACGGCCGCCTGGAAGGCGCCCTGCAGCGAACCGGCCGGCTCGGTGACCGTGTTGAGGAAGGCCGCATAGGCCGGGCCATCGAAGATGAAGTCCTCGCGCTGCTGGAAGGCTTCGCCGCTGAGATTGGTTTCGCCGGAGACGTGCCGGGAGAATCCCCAGGACCAGATGTCGAGGAAGCGCAGGTCATCCAGCATCCGGCGCGCATCGTCATTCAGTGGAACGGCGCCGGACAGCGCGTGCTCCAGCGTGGCCGCTGCGAACGGCTCGGTGCCCTGGTGGGCCAGGAAATCGCTCAGGCAGCGCAGTGCAGCGGGATGATGCGGGTCCAGTTGCAGCGCCCGGTAGATCACGCGGGCGCCTTCCACGTGACGGCCCTGGGCGATGAAGATGTTGAGCGCGTGGTGGGCGAGCTGGTCGGCGCTGAGGTCGGCAATCCGGGTCATCGGGTCTGGCTGGCATGGACGAACGGTGGGCACCAGTCTGACAGATCACTCATTCGGCCGGGCTGCGTGAATCGCGGATCGAATAGATCACCGAGAAGATCTTCCAGCCCTGTTCGGTACGGATCAGCTGCCACATTTCCTTGCCCCAGTTGGTCTTCACTCCATCGTCGTGGAAGCTGTAGTCAAACGACACCGAGGCCACATCGCCATCCGTTTCGATCTTCGTATTGGAGAATTTCTCCTCCTTCGGTTTCGGCGACGCAACGACGCCGTCGATCAGCGCGATGAAGTTGTTGGCGGGAATCTGCCGTGCCTTGATCGCATCGGGCTTGGCCTTGCGGATGTCCTGCAGGCGCACATCCTCGGAGACAAACTGCCAGCCGATGTCTTCCGGTTTGTCGGAGAAGAACAGGCCCATGTAGGTCGGCTTGTCCTTGTTGATCAGCGAGGTGCGGAACGATTCGACCACCTGTTCGATGGCTTTTTCATCAGCTGGACTGTGGGCTGGACTGTTGTTGCCGGCATGGCCTGGCGAGGCTGACAGCAGAAGCGCGAGGAGGGCGAGTGGTGCTCTTGATGTCTGCATCTGCAGCTTCCGGGGACAAGGGGATGCTGCCGGGGCATTTCGTTACATCAGCGCCCCGGCGCATCCCCTCATTCAACGATGCAGCGCGTCGATGATCAACCCGGTAGCAATCTCCACCAACAGGTACTCGCTATCGGACTGCCGGACCCAACGCTGGTCGCGGCCCGGCTCGCGCAGGTGGTAGCGCGCATAGTCATCCACCCAGTAACGGCGGTCCACTTCCGCCCATGGCAGGCGCTCGCCGCGACGCCAGGCCTTCTTCTGCCAGCCTGGCGGCGGCGCATCACGATTGTGCGGGCCACCGGCGTGCGGCGGTGGCCCGTTGCCGCGCGCATGGTGCGGCGGATCGGCGAAGGCGGGTGCCGCGGCCAGCGCGGCAGCCGTGGTCAAAGCAATGGCGAACAAGCGTGCGGTGTTCATCGCAACCTCCGGGCCTTGCCGCTGCATGCGGCGTCGTGCCATGGAGTATGGATCAAGGAATGTGAACGGACTTTTGAGCTGTCACCGTAGCAGCAGGGCGCATTCCGCGGCGTTGCAACTGGCGGCTCGGGCACGACGCCACCGCCTCCGGCATGGCCACCTCAAGCGCGCTCGCGCGCCTCATACCAGTTGCGTGACCGGTTCACGATCTTCACCACCGAAAGCATCACGGGTACTTCAATCAGCACCCCCACCACCGTGGCCAGCGCCGCACCGGAGTGGACACCGAAAAGGCCCACGGCCGTCGCCACCGCCAGTTCGAAGAAGTTGCTGGCGCCGATCAGTGCCGACGGCCCGGCCACACAATGCGCCACACCCAGGCGCCGGTTGAGCAGGTAGGCCAGGCCGGAGGTGAAATAGACCTGGATCAGGATCGGGACCGCGATCAACGCAATCACCATCGGCTGCTGCACGATCTGCTGGCCCTGGAACCCGAACAGCAGCACCAGCGTCAGCAGCAGCGCCGACAGTGACAGTGGCCCCAGCTGGCGCAGCGCCGTCTGCAGCCCGGATTCGCCATGGCGCGACAGGATCCAGCGCCGCAGCAATGCGGCCACCAGTACCGGAACCACGATGTACAGGCCGACCGACAGCAGCAACGTATCCCACGGTACGGTGATGGCCGACAGCCCCAGCAGCAGCGCCACCACCGGCGCATAGGCCACCACCATGATCGCGTCGTTCAGTGCCACCTGGCTCAGCGTGAAGTTGGCATCGCCGCGGCACAGGTTGCTCCATACGAACACCATGGCCGTGCACGGCGCGGCGGCCAGCAGGATCAGGCCGGCGATGTAGCTGTCGATCTGGCCGGCGGGCAGCCAATCCGCAAAGACGTGGCGCAGGAAGATCCAGCCCAGCAGCGCCATCGAGAATGGCTTCACCGCCCAGTTGATGAACAGCGTCACCCCGATGCCTTTCCAGTGCTGGCCCAGCTGGCGCATGGCACCGAAATCCACCCTCAGCAGCATCGGAATGATCATCAGCCAGATCAGCACCGCCACCGGAAGGTTGACCTTGGCCACTTCAGCCGCCGCCAGGGAGGCGAAAGCACCTGGCAGGACGTGCCCGAGCAGCGTGCCGGTGATGATGCACAGCGCGACCCAGAGCGTCAGGTGGCGCTCGAACAGGCCCATCGGTGCCCCTGTGCTCATGGCGTGCGCGCTGCCGGCAGCAGATGGCCGATCTGGTCCAGCGCCTGCTGCAGCATTCCGCGGTCTTGCCACACGTGCCCGGGCAGCGCCAGCAGGGCCTGCACGCGTGCCTTGACGATGGCATGCGCGTGGGCGAAGGCGGCGGCCTTGTCGGCATCGCTGCCCTCTGCCTCGGCCGGGTCCGGCAGGCCCCAATGGCTGCGGATGAAATCACCGAACACCACCGGGCAGGCTTCCGCTGCCGCCGCATCGCAGACGGTAATCACCAGATCCATCGGAGCCGCGTCGGCGAACTCATCCCAGGATTTGCTGCGCAGTCCCGCCACCGGAATACCTTCCGCGCGCAGCTGTGCAAGCGCGAACGGATTGACCTGGCCGGTCGGGTGGCTGCCGGCACTGTAGGCCGTGAAGCGGTCGCCGCCCCATGCGCGCAGGGTGGCTTCGGCCAGCACGCTGCGCGCGCTGTTGCCGGTGCAGAGAAACAAGATGGAGCGGGACATGGTGGCGTTTCCGAATCAGCAGCTGCAGGGATTGCCCGACGGCGTGCACTGTTCGCTTGGCGAACCGGCGCAGCAGTTGTGCGTGAGGTACTCGATCAGGCCGGTCATTGCGCTGAAATTCGCGCGGTAGCAGACGTGGCGGCCCTGGCTCTCGCTCTCGACCAGGCCGGCCTGTACCAGCTCCTTCAGGTGGAAGCTGAGGGTGGCGGGAGGAACTTGGAGCGCTGCGGCGATGTCGCCGGCCATGCGACCGGCCGGGCCGGCTTCGACCAGCAGGCGGAAGGCCGCCAGGCGGGTGGCGTGGCCGAGCGCGGTGAGCGCAGCGATTGCATTCAATGTTTCCATATTTCTAGAATAGTCGAATGAATAAGCCGATCACAAGTCCTTCGTTGCCCCATCTGAGGGAAGCCTCGCTTCCCCAGCCTGATCACCAGCGGTTGGCCGCCGAACGCCAGGGGCCGCCACGCATCCTGCTGTTGTACGGCTCACTGCGGCCGCAGTCGTTCAGCCGCAAGCTGGCACTGGAGGCCGAACGCCTGCTGCAGCATCTGGGCTGCGACACGCGCGTGTTCGATCCACATGCCCTGCCGCTGCTGGACAGCGTGGACAAGGGGCATCCGGAAGTGCAGCGGCTGCGCGAGTGGTCGCACTGGTCGGAAGGGCAGGTGTGGGTCAGCCCGGAGCGGCACGGCACGGTGACCGGCGTGTTCAAGAACCAGATCGACTGGCTGCCACTGGAAGATGGCAGCGTGCGGCCGACCCAGGGCAGGACGCTGGCGGTGATGCAGGTCTGCGGCGGCTCGCAGTCGTTCAACACGGTCAATACGCTGCGGGTGCTGGGCCGCTGGATGCGCATGCTGACCATTCCCAACCAGTCGTCGGTGGCCAAGGCCTGGCAGGAGTTCGACGAAGACGGGCGGATGAAGCCCTCGCCCTATTACGATCGTGTGGTGGATGTGGTCGAAGAACTGGTGAAGTTCACGCTGCTGACCCGTGGCCGCGCCGACTACCTCGTGGACCGTTACAGCGAGCGCAAGGGCGATGCGTTGGCGGCGGAGCTGGCGCGGGCGGCGGGCGCGACCGGCATCTGAGGGGGGGGCTGGTGGCCGCAGGTGGCGTGGAAATGACCGGGCGCGGCTGGCCGGATACTGTCGTCGGCGCAGTGATCGCCGAAGCGTGGCCGGCATGGCGGGCAGCACGCCGCCAGTGACTCAGTTGCGATGGGGCCTGCTTGGGCAGATTGCCACACGTTGGCTGCGCTGATCGATCAGCACCACTGCGTCCTGCAGCGCATGGGCACCCACCACCGCTTCGGGATAGCGGTCGGACACCCGTACGTGCAGCCCCTGCAGCGCCAGGCCACCGATCAACACGGGAACATCCAGCCGTGCACGTCCGCCATCGACCTCGCCGTGGCTGAGGGTCAGTCGATCCCCGGTGGTCGCTGCGGTACCGGCTGCCCGCCGGAAGAGTGCCGTGGGCAGCACCATCGCGACGTTGGCGCCGGTGTCCAGCTGCGCCTCTGTGGTCACTGCTCCAATCTTCACTGGGATGCGGAAGGCGCGTGAGTAGGCGAGCGTGTCCGGTTGCGCGGGCAGGAGGTCGATGTCGCGGCGGAACTGCAGGCGCCGTTGGGGGTAATCGATGATCAGCACGCCATCAGCGAAGAATCCGCGCGCAAGGATGCCGTCGAACACTGCGTCTTTGGATTGCCGTGCGTTGTAGTCGCGGGTGAGCGCGGTCACGTCGCTGTGGCGCAGCCCGTCGAGCGCGAGGGCGTTGATGCGCACCGTATCGGCCCAGGCTGTCCGCACGCCGTCGGAGTGGCGGGTGCTGGCGTCCGCGGGTAGCGCCAGTTTCCGCACCAGACGGCTGTCCGCGCGGGCCATGCCGCTGGCGCCGGTATCGATGGCGAAGCGGTACGGGCCGCTGCCGTTGACCTGCACCTGCACATGGATGCGCCCGTCGATGACGTCAAAGGGAACGTCGATGATGCGCTCGCCCGGGCGGGCGGGGAGGGTACAGGTGCTATCCGCCACGGGTGAGGCGAGGGTGGCCACGGGAAGCGTCAGCATAGTGAGGATGGCGATGGCAGTGCTGCGCCAACGGCGAGTGCCGAGTGCGGTACGGCGATGCGGGGGAATGCGCCTCATGATCCTGTTCCATGGGTGTCCAGGATCTTCTGATGCGTGAGGGATGCAGGCGGTTGCAGGTGTTTCCTGCCCGCAGGCTGCTCCGAAAGCTGTCGCGGTAATCGGCTGGATCTGGAATCCGCGCGGGTGGAAATGTGACGGATGTCGCGGGCCTTGACTTGAGTATGTCACCGTCTTCAACGATAAAGGCGGCATGTGGCAACTGCCGCATTCCGGACCAGGGACGATCCGAAGCATGACGTGGGGAACACCTCCGCGTTCTCGTTCCCGCCGGCGCTGTGTTCGTCCAGGAAGGAGAACAGGGATGTTGGAACGACTGAAGACCATTTCGTGTGCAGTGCTGGCGATCGTTGCCGTCGGCTGCTTCGCCCCTGCAGTGGCACAGGCTCAGGAAAGCAAGGTCACCTGGCGCATTTCGCAGCCCGGTGGCGATGCGACGCAATACAAGACCCAACAGGCGGCGGTGGCCGCCATCAAGAACCTGCCGGCGCCCAGCCCGTTCCCGCCGGAGTTCCAGTTCGGCTGGCAGTCTGTCGACAAGATCAAGTCGAAAGTCGTGGACTTGAACGGAAACACGTCGATCACCTACTGGATGGGGAAGGCGCAACCTTCGGATCCAGACTGGACCTATCTGGCCACGGCGGAATTTACGACCGAAGAGGCGATGGTCGCGAGCTATCTCGCGCGCGTCCAGGCCACCAATCCTGTCTGTCCGGGTGCTGCTGTGACTCCACAGGGAGACTGGTTCTCGGGTGTGCCCGAAATGGAGGGGGTGGTCGAGTCCAGGTTCTATCAGATCACGCATATGATTGGGCAGAACACGGCCGAATCGCCCTGCACGCCCCACGTGAGTCAGGCGGCCTTCGGCCGCAAGCGCCGCCTTGATTGCCCTGTTCCGCTTACGCAGTGGTCCAACAAGCACAACGCCTGCGTCAACGAGGACTTCGTTGCGACCATCACCTCGAAGTCGCAGAAGTGCGACAAGGATGGCGGCAACGGTAACTGCCCCATGTCCCGCAAGGATACAGCTGCGAACATGAGTCCGATTCCCGACAATGACCCGGCCTCCAACGGCGGTACCTGCGACGGCAATGTCGGCAACCCATGTGATGTTAAAACGGGCGAGAAGTATGAGATCGCGCCGGACTTCGATCTGGGCTGGATCGCGCTGACGCGGTTCTATCACTCCGGCATCTCCACCTCATCCGGCGGCTTTGGCTATGGCTGGACCCATTCGCTGGGCGCCCACCTGGCACTGGATGGCGTTGACAGTGTGGGCATCATTGAAAGCACCGGTTTCCAGCGTGCATTCAAGAAGATCGGCCAAGCCTATGAGGCGGACGACGACAGTGGTGATCGTCTCGTCCAGAACGGTAACTGGACGCTGTATTCGGCGGGTTCCATCTCGACCTTCGGCGCGGACGGGCGTCTGATCACCAAGCGCTTCCCGGATGCCACGTCGCTGACCTATATCTACGATGACAGCGACCGCCTTGCGGCCGTCACCCACAGCAGTGGCCGCACGCTGGAGTTCGTCCACCAGTCCAACGACTATGAGGCGCTGATCAGTTCGGTACTGGTCGAAGGCATTGCGCTCGCCACCTATACCTACACGCCGCAGAACCAGGTTGCCACGGTGACCTATGCGGGTGGCGGTGTGCGCACGCATCACTACGAGAACCAAGCTTTCCCCCAGCATCTGACCGGCATCACGGCGGAGGACGGGCGTCGCTACAGCACTTTTACCTATGATTCCGACGGCCGTGTCATTTCCAGTCAGCACGCCGGCGGTGCCGATGGCGTGACGCTGGCCTATAGCCCCAATGGCGGTGCGGTCGTGACCGACGCGCTTGGGCGGCAGACCGACTACACCCTGACACCCGGCGGCGACACTGCGCCGTCGCGCAAGGTGACCGGCCTGACGGATTCGCAGGGAACCGTCAGCCGAACCTACTACGACCAGAGTGTCGACTTCCGCCGGCGTCTGGATACCTACACCGATCGCCGCGGCATCCAGACCAAGCACACCTATGCGCAGGGCACCGATCCGGTGAGCGGTCGTGCCGTCAGCATCCATACCGTGACCGAAGCGGTCGGCCTGCCCGAACAGCGGGTGGTGACCACCGCGCGCGACGTCGAAACCAATGCGGTACTGACCACCCGCATCGGCAATCGTGAAACCCGAACGTCCTTCAATACCCGGCGACAGCCGACAACCAACACGGTGACCGACATCGCGTCCGGTCAGACGCGCATCACCAGCTACACGTATTGCGAAGCCGCGGACGTGGCTGCGGCAGGGAGCTGCCCTGTGGAAGGGCTGCTGAAGAGTGTGGATGGTCCGCGCACGGATGTGGTTGATGCCGTTACCTACGCCTACTACCCGGCGGATGATGCGGGATGCGCGGCCAATGGCGCCTGCAGCTATCGCAAGGGCGACCTGCGCAGCGTGACCAATGCGCTGGGCCAGACGGTCGAGACCTTGGACTACGACGCGTTCGGGCGGCCGTTGTCGGTCAAGGACGCCAACGGCGTGGTCACCGATTACACGTACCATGCTCGCGGCTGGCCGACCTCGATCACCGTACGCGGCGCGACCACTGCCGAGGATCGGGTCACCCAGCTGAGCTATTGGCCGACGGGCCAGGTGCAGAAGATCACCGAGCCGGATGGCAGCAGCGTTTCCTACGTCTACGATGCTGCGCTGCGCTTGACCGACATCGAGGACAACGCAGGCAACACGATCCACTACACACTGGACAATGCCGGCAACCGCCTCAAGGAAGACACGCTGGACACCGCTGGCACGCTGCGCCGTACCCTGGCACGCACGTTCAACACGCTCGGCCAGCTGACCGCGCTGAAGGACGCAGGCAATCACGCTACCGGCTTTGCCTACGATGCCAACGGCAACCCGCAGACGGTAACCGACGCCCTGCAGCGGGTGACCAGCCAGCAGTTCGATCCGCTGAACCGTCTGGCGCAGACCCTGCGGAACGTCGGCGGCGTGGCGGCGGAGATCCGCAGCCAGTACAACGCGCTGGACCAGGTCACCCAGATCACCGATCCGAAGGGACTGCACACCACCTACGCCTACAACGGGTTCGGTGACCTGACCGGCCAGGTCAGCCCGGACAGGGGCGCCAGCAGCTTCACCCTGGATGCGGCCGGCAATCGCAAGACGGCCACCGATGCGCGTGGCGTCACCGCCACCTATCACTACGATGCACTCAACCGCCTGATCGGCGTCGCCTATCCGGACCCCAATCTGGATGTGGGCTACAGCTATGACGTGGCGCCGGCTGCCTGCGCCACAGACGAGCGCTTTGCCAAGGGGCGCCTGGGGCAGGTGCTGCATGCCAATGGCAGCACCCAGTACTGCCATGACCGCTTCGGCCAGGTCACCCGTAAAGTGCAGACGATCAATGGTGTCGCCAGCACGCTGCGCTACGCCTACAGCAAGTCGGGCCGCCTGACCGCGCTGACCTACCCCGACGGCAGTGTGGCCGACTACGTGCGCGATACTCAGGGGCGCATCAGCCAGATCGGCCTGACCCGGCCCGGCCAGGCCCGCCAGATCGTGGTGAACAACGTGACCTACGCGGCCTTCGGCCCGGCGACCGGTTGGACCTATGGCAACGGCCGCCAGCTGCAGCGTCCGCTGGATCTGGACTACCGCCCTCAGGCGGTGCATGACCCGGCCGCAGGCGGCCTGTCGCTGGGCTATGGCTATGATCCGGTGGGTTCGATCACCGAACTGAAGAACGGCACAGGCTCGACGGTGCTGGCCAAGTACGCTTACGACGCGCTGGGTCGCCTGACCCAGACCCAGGACGGTACGACCGGCACACCGATCGAAACCTATGCGTATGACGCCACCGGTAATCGCACCGCGCTGACCACCTCGGCAGGTACCGCCAGCTACACCTATCCCGCAACCAGCCACCGCCTGACTGCGGTGGATGGCGAGGCGCGCACCCATGACGCAGCGGGCAACACCACCAGCATCGGCAGCAAGACGTTCACCTACAACGATGCCAATCGCATGAACGCGGTGAAGCAGGGTAACGCCACATTGGAGAGCTACGGCTACAACCATCGTGGCGAGCGCGTGTTGCGTACCCCGGCCGGTGGCGCAGCGCAGATCACCCTGTATGACGAGGCAGGGCAGTGGCTGGGCAACTACTCGGCCACGGGCCAGGCGCAGCAGCAGGCCATCTGGCTGGACAACTATCCGGTGGCGCTGATCAATGTGCCGGGCACCGGCGTGCAGGAGTTAGCCTACGTCCAGCCGGATCATCTGGGCACACCGCGCGTGGTGATCGACCCGGTGCGCGATGTGGCGATCTGGGAGTGGAGCAACAAGAGCGAAGTGTTCGGTAATCAGATTCCGAGTGCCGACCCGGATGGTGATGGTGTGGCGTTCGAGCTGGCGCTGCGCTTCCCGGGCCAGCAGGCGACGGATGCGAGTGGGTTGTTCTACAACAATCAGCGGGAGTATGACCCGGTAGTTGGGCGGTACTCGCAGAGTGATCCAATTGGGTTGGAAGGCGGAATCAGTACATTTGCCTATTCCGAATCTGATCCCGTGCTGAACATCGATCCATTCGGTGAGATGTCGGGACGTCGCGGGGAACGAAATCAGACGCGCTCGCCGGATGGGACCAACAATCCTGGAAAAAAGTGGAAGGATGATCCCAAACGCCCTGGATGGGGATGGCAGAAGGACTCCAATACGGGAAAGTCAACCTATAAGAGGAAGCCGTCGTTCCTGCTTCCACCCAAGGCAATCGGACCCACGCTCGCACTCAGAGTTGCTCTTCAGGTTGCTTGCGAGAATGGAGATGTTAACGCGTGCAAGACCCTGTGTAGTCTCTTTCCAGAGGTTTGCGGGGCGGTAGACTTCACAGAGCCGAATGTAGCAATGTGCCCTACGGATGGTTCGACGTCACTGCTCTTCTAGATGAACTGCAAGATGGGCTATGTTTCATTTGGAAAGGGCCGGGAAGATCTTCGCTTGCTGGCAGGGATGCTGGCGCTGACTTGAGGCTTACTAGGTGAAGAGGTTGCATGCGCGTGCGGTCAAGGAAATGGAGGTAGTCACTCCTGCCGGGATGAGGAAGATGGTGCTGGGCCTGTTTCATCGTCGGCATGATTACGGCGACTTTGACCTTTTGGAGGTTGTGGCTGAACTTCACAAGCTTGGGATATCAACACTGAAGCAGTTGAGGCTCCTTCTAAAAAGGCACCGTCGTTCAATTCTCCATGATGAGAAAAGGAAGATGTCTCGCGCCGAAACTGTGCACCTTCTTTCGCAATTCGATTCGCGAGGTATCGACTCGCACACTAACACTGCCTGGTTTGCGGTTCCTGGTGTTGTGCGAGAGGCCCTTGAAAAGGAGTTTGGCTGGGAAGTGGTGAAACAGTTCCATGAATACGAGCCGGAGGAGGGCTGCGATCAAGAAGGGACAGAGTGAGTTTGCGCACGTATCAATCTTCGCTGTTTTCGCTTCAATTCCATTTCGTTGGATGCGATGCGGCCTATGAATTCGGTTCTGATGAGGTTGGCGTGCCCAATAGCGTCCTTTTTGTGAGAATGGCTCTTGGCGAGGCTAGGCGCCAGGGGCTCCGTGGTTGTTTCCCCGGAGTTCCAGTCTATGAACCAAGATTTCAACTCCCTTGAATGGTGTGACGCCACGTTGCTGGCCATCAACATCAACAGAAGCAATCCTGGCGTATGCGACGAGGTAAGGGTGCGAGCGCGTTGGCCGGATGGCCGGCAGGCAACCGTTTGCTTCTCGGAAGCCTACGGGTGCTCGGCGCTCATGAACTTCGGCGTACTGGGTGACGAGGGAATTGAGTTTGCCATGGTGGATGATGACGAGCCGGGACTCGCTGATCTTCTTGATCGTTGGAAGGCGGTCGGCTATCCGCTGTCCGGTCTGAAGTGTTTTCGTATCGAGACCAGCTCGACCGGAAGCGTCATTCTCATCTACGCCAGGACATGGCGGATCGAGAATCAGCCGATGGCGGACGCGGTGCCCTGAAGGACATCCCGTGCCCAGGTTCCTCACCCCCGACGAGGTCTCCCTCATCCACAGGCTGCTGCCGGAGACGACCGAGCTGTCCGAACGGTTGTTGAAGGATCTGGCGCTCGCTCAGGTGGAGGATGTGGGTGTCGTCGGATTCGGGGGCGTGGTGTTCCTGTCCAGCACGACCCGGCTTTTCGGCAGTGACATTGCTACGGCCATGCTTGCCGATGCTGACGGCGTGCCGGTGAGAGTCACCCTGTGCCTGGATAATCACGATCAGCTCTTCGAGCTGGAGCTGTGGAAGGTGGACTTCTCGCCGATCATCGGCGTCGATCTGAGAAGCGCTTTCAGCGAGCATTGACGCCTGTTGAAAGCGGTCCTCGCTGAAGGCCGTTGCGCATGGCGTTCACCCTTCGGGCTGTAACCGGCCCACCGCCTGCGCGCACAACGACTGGCAGGCCATGACCAACCCCTCCATCACCCGGTCGCCCACGTACTGCCCGGGTTCGCCGTTCTGCCGGGTGCGTTCCGCCGCCAGCAGCATCTCCAGCACCACCCGCAACCCGCTCAACGCGCAATCGGCGTCGGCCAGGGCCAGGCAGCGCCCGGGCAGTTGATGCCGCTCCGGCCAGGGTTGGCCATCGGCCGCCGCACCGGAGCCGATGCGGTGGAGATTGGTAATGAAGGTGGTCCTGTCCACCGCAGGCGCAGCCTGCGGCGGACCGTCGTCGTGGACGGTGCTGCGGTAGGCGTGCAGGTGGGGGAAGTCCGATTCGTTCATGGCAGAACTCCGTGCAGGGCAATCGGTAGCCGCCACCCGAAAGGTGGCGGGCGGTACGTGGTTCGAATCCGGGTTGGCTTCAAGCCGGCGGGCGCGAACGCCCCCAACGCACCGCCCGCCATAGCCGGCAGACGGATTGCCAGCCGGCGCCACGCATGGTGACGCCGGCTGGCAAGCGCACTTACTCAAAGCCAACACGGGATTCGAAGCCCGGCCACCCTTTTCCGGTGGCACGCCATCTGAGCCCCTGGCGCTGTGCAATGCCAATCAGAAGAGCTGCAAACATCACTCGATTGGAGACGCTTTCGGCATTCTCCCACGCTGTTAAGCACTGCCAGTGCTGGCTGGCGTGGTGATCCGTCCACACCGTGCAATCTGCGACAGGTGTCGAGGCTGGGGGAGGGAAGGGCACGGGTGGGGCGGGGCGATGGCGACAGGCTCCGCAGGGGCCTGAGTCGAGCGTCGCTGGCCCCCTCGGCGCCAAAGCGTGACGTGCGACTCGGGTTGACGTTCCCAGCCACCAAGCGCAGGCTGGTCCGGCACGTTTCCTAACCAGAAGGAGACTTATGACCGCGACCGCTTCGCTGCACCCAACCCCCGCCACCCAAGGCCGTTCGCGCCTCTGGAGTGTGTTCTGGCTGCAGGGCGTGATTCCCAGCAACATTCTGTGGGCGGTAGCCCTCTGGGCCCTGGCCAACCAGCGCACCCCGCTGCTGCTGGGAGTGTTTGCCGTGCTGCTGCTCTATACGGGCTGGATCATCCCGGCGGTCTGGCGGGCGGCGCCCACCGCGCACAACCCCAACCTGGGCGTGGCCGCACGCGGGCTGACCGTGGCCTGGGGCCTGAACACCGTGCTGGTGATCTTCTTCCTGACCCTGCAGCTGGTGGCTCAATAGAACTGAACAGGCTCGCCGCCCCGGTCGAAGGCGGCGAAGCGGCCGATCTGACCGTCATGGATGGCGTTGACCATCAGCTGCAGTGGGCGCGCGGCCTCATCGCTGTTGGGCGCGAAACCGGCGCGGCCGTCCAGCGCCGCCACGAACACCAGGTCCCAGTCGATGCCGGTGGTAGTCGATTCCGTAGCCAGCGCCTGGAAGCTGGGCACCTCGGCCGGCAGCTTGTCCACGCACAGCACCGGCGACAGGGTGCCGCCCTCACGGCGGTCATGTCGGTCGCGCTGGTCGTCGGTGGGCGATTCGGGCAGCTCGGCGCGCACGAATACGAACAGCAAACGTTGCGGTTCAGCCTGCTGGCCTGCGGCGTGCAGCAGCTGCTGGAAATCGTTCATCATCATGAGGGTTGTCACACGCCCGCTGCACGGAAAGCCGCATGCTGCCACAACGCCTGCCGCGCGGGGCCGAAGACGATTGATTTAAGTCATGCCCATGGAACTGACGGCCGCGTACTCTGGCAATCGTTCCAGCAGACGAGGGTTTCCGGGCCGTTCCGGGTACAGGCAAGACGGTGGAGCAACAAGGTGGACCAGCCATGAGCCAACTCACCGACGGTTTCGGACGCAGCTTTCCGTACCTGCGCCTGTCGTTGACCGAAGCCTGCAACTTCCGTTGCAGCTACTGCCTGCCCGACGGTTACCAGGCCGATGGCCGCCCACGCTTCCTGCAGGTGGATGAAATCGCGCGCCTGGTGCGTGCGTTTGCCGCGCTGGGCATGAGCAAGATCCGCCTGACCGGTGGCGAGCCCAGCCTGCGCAAGGACCTGGACGAGATCATCGCCACCGTGGCGGCAGTGCCGGGCATCCGCAAGGTGGCCATCACCACCAATGGCACGCTGCTGCCGCGGCGCCTGCCGGGCTGGCACCGCGCCGGCCTGACTGCGCTGAACGTGAGCATGGACAGCCTGCAGCGCGAACGCTTCAGGACCATCACCGGGCACGACCGCCTGCCGGAGATCGAACAGGGCCTGGCCCTGGCACAGGCGCTGGGCCTGCCGGCGATCAAGCTCAACGCGGTACTGCTGCGTGGCCTGAACGACGACGAGCTGCCGCAGTGGATGGACTACCTGCGCGACCGTCCTTTCAGCGTGCGCTTCATCGAACTGATGCGCACCGGCGACAACGAAGCCTATTTCCAGCGCCACCACCTGCGCGCCGACGTGGTGATCGAACAGCTGCTGGCCGCTGGCTGGCACGAGCGTCCGCGTGCGGCCGATGCCGGCCCGGCGCGCGAGTTCGGCCACCCAGACCATCGCGGCAGCATCGGCATCATCGCCCCGTATTCGCGTGACTTCTGCAAGGGCTGCAACCGCCTGCGGGTGACCGCCAAGGGTGACCTGCGGCTGTGCCTGTTCGGCGAGTTCGGCGTGCCGCTGCGCCCGCTGCTGCAGAGCGACGATGACCACGACGCGCTGCTGGCACGCATCACCACACAGCTTGGCCTGAAAGCGGCCGGGCATGGACTGCACCAGGGCCAGACCGGGCTGACCCCGCACCTGGCCTCCATCGGAGGATGAGCAACACGATGAGTGGGGAATTGAATGCGGCCTTCCATATGGCCGATGTCCGCGACAAGCGCATCACCCGCCGCCGCGCGGTGGCGGTGGGCGAGCTGCATGCCGGTCCGGTGGCCTATCCGCTGATCGTCGAGCGCCGCCTGCCCAAGGGCGATGCGCTGGTGATGGCCGAGATTGCCGGCCTGCAGGGCGCCAAGATGGCCTCGATGCTGATGCCGCTGTGCCACCCGCTGCCGCTGGAACTGGTGCAGGTGTTCTGCGCGCCGGTGCCGGAACGGCAGGCGATCCGCGTGTGGTGCGAGTGCGCCAGCGAGGCGCGCACCGGCGTGGAGATGGAGGCACTGGCCGGCGTCAACGCGG
This sequence comes from Stenotrophomonas mexicanensis, assembly GCF_032911605.1. Lineage (NCBI taxonomy): Bacteria > Pseudomonadati > Pseudomonadota > Gammaproteobacteria > Lysobacterales > Lysobacteraceae > Stenotrophomonas > Stenotrophomonas mexicanensis. The sequence continues at coordinate 36,247 of NZ_JAWJTG010000013.1, read as the reverse complement.
CGCTGCTGACCCTGTACGACCTGAGCAAGCCGGTGGAGCCCGCGCTGCGCATCGAAGGCATCCGCCTGCTGTTCAAGGAAGGCGGCAAGCGCGGTGTCTGGCTGCACCCCGACGGCATGGATGATGCCGAGCGCGCGCGCTTCAAGCCGCGTGCGCCGAAGGGGCTGGAGGGCGCGGTCTGCGCGGTGATCACGCTGAGTGATCGCGCCAGCGACGGCACCTATGAAGACATTTCTGGTCCGACCCTGGTGACCGGCGTGAAAAAGCTGGGCGGCGAGGTGGTGGCGGCCGAGGTGTTGCCCGATGGCATCGAGCCGTTGGCGGGCCGTCTGCAGGCCTTGGCTGCCGAAGGCGTGCGCCTGTGCCTGTGCACCGGTGGTACCGGGCTGGGCCCGCGTGACCTGACCCCGGAGGCGCTGCGTTCCTTGAACGCACGGCCGGTGCATGGCCTGGCGCAGATGGTGCGGGCGCTGAGTGCACAGCACACGCCGATGGCCTGGCTGAGCCGCGCCGAGGTGGTGCAGCTGGGCAACATGCTGGTGTTCGCATTGCCAGGCAGCCCGAAGGCGGCGGCGCAGTGCCTGGACATCCTGGCGCCGGTACTGGGCCACGCCCTGGCGATGGTCGACGGTGGTGGCCACTGATGATTGCCTACAGCGAAGCCCTGCAGCACCTGCTGGATGCGGCCACGCCGCTGCCGGCCGAGCGCCTGCCGTTGCATGAGGCCGGCGCCCGCACTCTGGCCAGTGACATCATCAGTGAGCAGTCGCTGCCGCCGTTCGACAATTCGGCGATGGACGGCTTCGCGCTGCGCGCCAACGGCGCGACGTTCGAGGCCGGTACCGAATTCGCGGTGCAGGGCTGGCAGGCGGCCGGCGATGCCGGTGCCGAGGGCGGCGAGGGTGCCTGGGAAATCATGACCGGAGCGCGCATGCCGGTTGGGCTTGATACGGTGGTGCCCGTCGAGAACGTGGAGATCCTTACCAGCGAGGACGGCCGCCCGACCCGCATCGCATTGAAGGGCACGGTGAAGCCGGGCCAGAACGTACGCCTGCGCGGCCAGGATGTGAGCGACGGCGAGCGTGTGCTGCAGGCCGGGCAGGTGCTGGACATCAATGCGCGCACCCTGCTGCACGCCATTGGCATGGGCCAGGTGGCGGTGGTGGCGCGGCCGAAGGCGGCAGTGATCGCGACCGGCAAGGAGTTGGTGACCGAGGCGGCGCAGACGCTGGAATCCGGCCAGATCCGTGACAGCAACCGGCCGTATCTGGTGGGTCGCCTGCAGGCGGCCGGCGCCGAGGTGGTCTGGCAGGGCACCGTGGGCGATGACGTGGCTGCGTTTAATGCGGTGCTGGATGAAGCGCTGGCTGCCGGCGCGCAGCTGCTGATCAGTACCGGCGCGGTGTCGGCCGGCCGCTACGATTTCGTTCCCGATGCGCTGCGCGGCCGTGGTGCGCGCATCGTGTTCCACAAGGTGGCGATCCGCCCGGGCAAGCCGCTGCTGTTTGCGGTGCTGCCCAATGGCACGCTGTATTTCGGTCTGCCCGGCAACCCGGTGTCGGCCGCCGTGGGCCAGCGCTTCTTCGTGGAGCCGGTGCTGCGCCGCCTGCTGGGGCTGGCACCGGAAACCGTGTTGCAGCTGCCGCTGCAGGCCGACGTGCGCAAGCCGCCGGGCCTGCGCTTCCACGCGCGTGCGCGGGTGGAAGTGGACGGTCAGGGGTGCCTGAGTGCGCGCGTGCTGTCCGGGCAGGAGTCGTTCCGTTTGATGTCCATGCTGCAGGCCAACGCCTGGGTGGTGCTGGAGGCCGAGGGCGACTTGGCCACCGCTGGCACGCCGGTGCGCGTACAGGGCTGGGGTCACCATGACCCGGTGCAGCTGGCGAGCCAGGAGTCATGATGAAACAGGTGAATCTGCAGTTGTTTGGTGCCTTTTCCGATCTGGATGCCAGCCGCGAGATCGCGGTGGAGGTGGCCGGTGGCACCGTGGCCGACCTGCGCCAGGCGCTGCGCGAGCTGCTGCCTGCGCGCTGGCCGGGGTTCCGCGCGGGCCTGCTGGACTACTCGGCGTTTGCCGACCAGCAACGCGTACTGCGTGACCACGAGGCGCTGCCCGACGATGGCCGGGTGGCGATCCTGCCGCCGGTAAGCGGGGGCTGAGCGATGAGCGAAAAGATCATCGCCAAGGTGGTGGACCGCGCGCAGGCGGCGATCGATCCGGCCGAGGGCATCGCTGCGGTGTCCGATCCGGGCTTCGGTGGCATCGACGTATTCATCGGCAAGGTGCGTGATGTCAATATCGGCCGGCCGGTGACCGGGATCACCTACGACCTGTTCGAGCCGCTGGTGCTGAACGAGTTCAAGCGGTTGGCGGCCGAGGTCGAGGCCACGTTCGGTCCGAAGCTGAAGCTGTATGTAGCCCATGCCAAGGGCCGGTTGGGCATTGGCGATGTGGCGGTGGTGGTGGCTGCGGGCAGCCCGCACCGAGACGAGGCATTCCGGGCCTGCCGGCAGTTGATCGAGGTGGTGAAGCACCAGTGCCCGATCTGGAAGCAGGAGCATTACGAGGACGGCGACAGCGAGTGGAGCGAGGGCTGCAGCCTGTGCCACGCGGACAGCGAACCCGCACACGCCCATGACCATGCGCACGACCACCACCATTGAGTCCGCTGCAGCCACGCATGGCGTGGCTCTACCACCGAATGTCTGGATGGCCGTGGGGTTCAGTAGATCCACGCCATGCGTGGATGGGGCCGTTCCCGCGTATCCAACCGGCGCAGCCACGCATGGCGTGGCTCTACCATGAATGGAACCATCAACGGCATCGTGCTGGCCGGCGGCCTGTCCAGCCGGATGGGGCGAGACAAGGCGCTGCTGCCGTGGCAGGGGCGCACCCTGCTGGAACACATGCGTGGCCTGCTGCTGCAGGCCGGCGCCGAACGGGTGTGGGTGAGCGGCGACTATCCGGCCTTCGGCGGCATCCCCGATCAGGTGGCGCGCTGCGGTCCCTTGGGTGGACTGCACAGCGTGACGCAGCAGATGCCCGATAGCCCGGCCTGGGTGGTAGCGGTGGATACGCCGTTGCTGACGCCACGGCTGCTGCAACGGCTGGCTGCCGAGGGGCGGGGCGCGTGCACGATCTTTGACGGGCATCCCTTTCCCATGCGGTTGAATGTGGACAATGCCACTCGTAGCGTGCTGGCCGCGATGTTGGATGATGCGGACGGGCCGCGCTCGGTACAGGCCTTCCAGCGCCGCCTGCAGATGCACGCGCTGCTGCTGGAAAGCGTTGACGAAGCCTGTCTGGTCAACTGCAATACCCCCGAACAATGGGAGGATGTTGCGTCATGAAAGTGCAGTTGCAGGATCAATCAGTACGGCTTCGCCTGGACGAGGCCGAACTGGCGCGCCTGCTGGCCGGTGAATCGGTCGAGAACATGACCCGCTTTGGCGGCATCGAGGGCTGGGGCATGGCGGTGTCGCTGCATGGCGGCGATCAACCGGTGCTGCTCGATGGCGGCACCTTCTGCCGCCTGGTACTGCCGCGCCCGGCAGTCGAGGCCTTGGCGGCGCGGCTGCCGTGCCGGGATGGGCTGCCATTCGACATTGGCCTGGAAGATGGCGGCCAGCTTCAGCTGCAGTTCGATGTGGACGTGCGCGACAGCGTGCGCCAGCGCGGGGTGACCCGCCGCAACACCGCTTCACCGGTTTGACATTTGTCAGGGGCACGGCGGAAACCGGCCCCTGATTGATCCAGATCAACCCCGTCGTTGTTGCTGCGCGGCCTAATGGCTGCATGACGACGGGTCACAACTTGAAACGCAGTACCCACGTCATTCCACAGCCTTGGAGCCATGTATGACCGTCGGTAGCGATCCTGTTGTCCGCAGCACTGCCCGTCCGGGTCGCGTCATCAGCGACTGGACGCCGGAAGATCCCGGCTACTGGGAGCGCACCGGCAAGCGGGTCGCCACCCGCAACCTGGTCATCTCGATCCCCTCGCTGCTGCTGGCCTTCTCGGTCTGGGTGCTGTTCTCGGCGGTGTCGATCAGCCTGCCGAAGATCGGTTTCAACTTCAGCACCGACCAGCTGTTCTGGCTGGTGGCGCTGCCCAGCCTGTCCGGCGCCACGCTGCGCATCTTCTATTCGTTCGTGATCCCGATCTTCGGCGGCCGCCGCTGGACCGCGCTGTCCACGGCCTCGCTGCTGGCGCCGACGCTCTGGCTCGGCTTTGCGGTACAGAACCCGGCCACGCCGTACTGGGTGTTCGTGGCCATTGCGATCCTGTGTGGGTTCGGTGGCGCGAACTTCTCCTCGTCGATGTCCAACATCTCCTTCTTCTACCCCAAGCAGAAGCAGGGCCTGGCGCTGGGCCTGAACGCCGGCCTGGGCAATGTGGGCGTGTCGGTGGCGCAGGCGGTGATCCCGCTGGTCATCACCGTGGGCGTGTTCGGTGCGCTGGGTGGTGCACCGCAGCCCACGATGGAGGGTGGGGCGCCGTTGTTCCTGCAGAACGCCGGCTTCATCTGGGTGCCGGCCATCGCGCTGTGCGCCATCGCGGCCTGGTTCGGCATGAACGACCTGACCAGTGCGCGTTCGTCGTTCTCCGAGCAGGCGGTGATCTTCCGCCGCAAGCACAACTGGCTGATGTGCTGGTTGTACATCGGCACCTTCGGTTCCTACATCGGCTTCTCGGCCGGCTTCCCGATGCTGGTGAAAAGCCAGTTCCCGGACGTGAACCCGTTGGCCTACGCCTTCATCGGCCCGCTGCTGGGTGCATTGATGCGTTCGGTGGGCGGCAGCATGGCGGACCGCTGGGGCGGCGCACGCCTGACTTTCTGGGTGTTCGCGCTGATGATCGCCGCCGTGTTCGGTGTGCTGCACTTCCTGCCCAGTCACGGCCAGGGCGGCAACTTCTACGGTTTCCTGCTCAGCTTCATGGCGCTGTTCGTGCTCAGTGGCATCGGCAACGGCACCACGTTCCGCATGATCCCGGTGATCTTCCGCACCCTGCATGAGCGCTGGTCGGCCAACGACAACGCCGAAGGCAAGGCCACGGCCGCGCACCAGGCCAGCATCGAGTCGGCCGCGGTGGTCGGTTTCTCCGGTGCGATCGGTGCCTATGGCGGCTTCTTCATTCCCAAGAGCTACGGCTCCTCCATCACCTTGACCGGCAGCCCCGACATGGCGCTGTACGGATTCGTTGTTTTCTACGTCACCTGCCTGGCCGTGACCTGGTGGTGGTACTACCGGCGCGGTGCCGAGACACCCTGCTGACGACATGAAAACGCACCGCAGCCAGATGACACACACAGCCACGATGCCGATGTCCGCAAAGGGAGACCCCCGATGAGTTATTTCCTCGATCGCTTGCAGTTCTTCAAGCGTGACCCCCAGACCTTTGCCGATGGCCACGGATTCGCCAAGAGCGAGGGCCGCGACTGGGAAAACAGCTACCGCGCCCGCTGGCAGTACGACAAGATCGTGCGTTCCACCCACGGCGTGAACTGCACGGGTTCGTGCAGCTGGAAGATCTACGTCAAGAACGGCCTGGTCACCTGGGAAACCCAGCAGACCGACTACCCGCGTACGCGCCCGGACCTGCCCAACCACGAACCGCGTGGCTGCCCGCGTGGCGCCAGCTATTCCTGGTACCTGTACAGCGCCAACCGGCTGAAGTACCCGCTGATCCGCGGCACTTTGCTGCGCCTGTGGCGCGAGGCGCGCAAGAGCAAGGGCCCGGTCGATGCCTGGGCCAGCATTGTGGAGGACAAGGAGAAGGCGCGTTCGTACAAGACCCGCCGTGGCATGGGTGGCTTCGTGCGCCTGCAGTGGGAAGAGGCCAACGAGATCATCGCCGCCTCCAACCTGTACACGGTGAAGCAGTACGGCCCGGACCGCGTGGTCGGCTTCTCGCCGATTCCGGCGATGTCGATGGTGTCCTACGCCGCCGGCGCGCGCTACCTGTCGCTGCTGGGCGGCGCCTGCCTGTCCTTCTATGACTGGTACTGCGATCTGCCGCCGGCCTCGCCGCAGATCTGGGGCGAGCAGACCGACGTGCCCGAATCGGCCGACTGGTACAACAGCCGTTACATCATCGCCTGGGGCTCGAACGTGCCGCAGACGCGTACGCCCGATGCGCACTTCTTCACCGAGGCGCGCTACAACGGCACCAAGACGGTGGCGATCTGCCCGGACTATTCCGAGCTGGCCAAGCTGACCGATCACTGGCTGCACCCCAAGCAGGGCACCGACGCGGCACTGGCCTTTGCCTTCGGTCATGTGATCCTGCGCGAGTTCCATGTCGATTCGCCCTCGCAGTATTTCCAGGACTACTGCCGCCAGTACTCGGACATGCCGATGCTGGTGCGCCTGGAGCGTCGCGACGATGGCCGCCTGGTGGCGGGCCGCTTCCTGCGTGCCAGTGAGCTGGGCGGGCTGGGTGAAGCCAACAACCCGGACTGGAAGACCCTGGCCTACGACGAGAACAGCGGCCAGATCGTGGTGCCCAATGGCTCGATCGGTTTCCGCTGGGGTGAGAAGGGTCGCTGGAACATCGAAGAGAAGGCCAGCAACGGCGCCGACACGCGCCTGCGCCTGAGCTTGTCCGACGCCAACGACGGCATCGAGGCGGTCAGCTTCCCGTACTTCGGTGGCATCGAGTCGGAAGGTTGGACCGCCGCGCCGGCCGACGAGGTACTGGAACGCAACATCCCGGTGCGTCGACTGGCCCTGGCCGACGGTGGCGAGACCCTGGTGGCCACGGTCTACGACCTGCTGCTGGCCCAGTACGGCGTGGACCGTGGCTTTGGCGGCGGCAACGTGGCATCGAGCTTCGATGACATGGTGCCGGGCACACCGGCGTGGCAGGAGCGCATCACCGGCGTGTCGCGCGCCGAGGTGATCGAGATCGCCCGCGAGTTCGCGCGCACCGCCGACAAGACCCATGGCCGTTCGATGATCATCGTCGGCGCCGGGATGAACCATTGGTTCCACAACGATATGAACTACCGCGGCCTGATCAACATGCTGATCATGTGCGGTTGCGTGGGCCAGACCGGTGGCGGCTGGGCGCATTACGTGGGCCAGGAAAAGCTGCGCCCGCAGACCGGCTGGCAGCCGCTGGCCTTCGGCCTGGACTGGAGCCGCCCGCCGCGCCACATGAACGGCACCTCGTTCTTCTACTTCAACACCGGGCAATGGCGCTACGAGAAGCTGCAGGTGGACGAGCTGCTGTCGCCGCTGGCGGATGCGAGCAAGTACAGCGGCAGCCTGGCCGACCTGAACCTGCGCGCGGTGCGCATGGGCTGGCTGCCGTGTGCGCCGCAGCTGGACCGCAACCCACTGCAGCTGGTACGGGAGGCCGAAGCGGCCGGCGTGGCCCCGGCCGACTACGCGCTGGGCAAGTTCAAGGACGGTTCGCTGGACTTCGCCTTTGCCGATCCGGATGCACAGCAGAACCATCCGCGGATGATGTTCATCTGGCGCTCGAACCTGCTCGGTTCCTCGGGCAAGGGCCACGAATACATGCTGCGGCACCTGCTGGGTACACGCCACGGCCTGCAGGGCAAGGACCTGGGCGAGATGGGCGCGGTCAAGCCGGAGGAAGTGAAGTGGCGTGACGAAGCGCCGGAAGGAAAGCTCGACCTGCTGGTGACGCTGGACTTCCGCATGTGCACCACCGCGCTGTACTCGGACATCGTGCTGCCCACGGCCACCTGGTACGAGAAGGACGATCTCAACACGTCGGACATGCACCCGTTCATCCACCCGCTGTCGAAGGCGGTGGACCCGGCCTGGGAATCGCGCAGCGACTGGGAGATCTTCAAGGAAGTTGCCCGCACCGTAAGCGAGATGGCGCCCGGTGTGCTGGGCGTGGAGAAGGACCTGGTGCTGGTGCCGACCCTGCATGACACCCCCAACGAGCTGGGCATGCCGTTCGGCGTGGCTGATTGGAAGAAGGGCGAGTGCGAGGCCATTCCGGGCCAGACCATGCCGTCGATGACGGTGGTGGAGCGCGACTACCCCAACCTGTACCGCAAGTTCACCTCGCTGGGCCCGCTGCTGGACAAGCTGGGCAACGGCGGCAAGGGCATGAGCTGGGACACGAAGCACGAAGTCGAATTCCTAGGCAAACTCAACCACACCGTGCACGACGAGGGCGTGAGCCAGGGCCGTCCGGCCATCTCGACCGCGATTGACGCGGCCGAGGTGATCCTGCACCTGGCACCGGAGACCAACGGCCATGTGGCGGTGAAGGCGTGGGAATCGCTGGGGACCTTCACCGGCCGCGAGCACACCCACCTGGCGGTGGGCAAGGAGCACGAGGCGATCCGCTTCCGTGACATCCAGGCGCAGCCGCGCAAGATCATCTCCTCGCCGATCTGGTCGGGCCTGGAAGACGACAACGTCAGCTACAACGCCGGCTATACCAACGTGCACGAGCTGATTCCGTGGCGCACGGTGACCGGTCGCCAGCAGTTCTACCAGGACCATGAGTGGATGATCGACTTCGGCGAGGCCTTCATGGGCTACCGGCCGCCGGTCAATACGCGCACGGTGGAGCCGCTGCTGAACCAGCGCCCGAACGGCAACAAGGAGATCGTGCTGAACTGGATCACCCCGCACCAGAAGTGGGGCATCCACAGCACCTACAGCGACAACCTGATCATGCAGACGTTGTCGCGCGGTGGCCCGATCGTGTGGATCAGCGAGGACGACGCGCGCAGCGCCGGCATCGTCGACAACGACTGGATCGAGCTGTTCAACGTCAACGGTGCGATCGCCGCGCGTGCGGTGGTCAGCCAGCGCGTGATGCCGGGCATGGCGATGATGTACCACGCCCAGGAACGCATCATCAACGTGCCGGGCTCGGAAATTTCCGGCACCCGTGGCGGCATCCACAACTCGGTGACCCGCATCGTGCTCAAGCCCACACACATGATCGGCGGCTACGCGCAGCTGGCGTACGGCTTCAACTACTACGGCACGTGCGGCACCAACCGCGACGAGTTCGTGATCGTGCGCAAGATGGACAAGGTGGATTGGCTGGATGGCGAGGCCGTACCGGCCGCCGCCAAGGAGGTGGTGTGATGAAGGTCCGTGCACAGATCGCGATGGTGCTGAACCTGGACAAGTGCATCGGCTGCCATACCTGCTCGATCACCTGCAAGAACGTCTGGACCTCGCGCGAGGGCGTCGAATACGCCTGGTTCAACAACGTGGAAACCAAGCCGGGCATCGGCTACCCCAAGGAATGGGAAAACCAGGACAAGTGGAACGGCGGCTGGGTGCGCACCCGCACCGGCAAGCTGGTACCGCGTGCAGGCGGCCGTTGGCGCATGCTGGCCAAGATCTTCGCCAACCCGGACCTGCCGCAGATCGACGACTACTACGAGCCGTTCGATTTCGACTACCAGAACCTGCACACCGCCAAGGACAGCCAGCACCAGCCGACCGCACGGCCGCGCTCGCTGATCAGTGGCGAGCGCATGCAGAAGATCGAGTGGGGCCCGAACTGGGAGGAGATCCTGGGTTCGGAGTTCAGCAAGCGCTCGCGCGACTACAACTTCGACCAGGTGCAGAAGGAGATCTACGGCGCCTTCGAGAAGACCTTCATGATGTACCTGCCGCGCCTGTGCGAGCACTGCCTGAACCCGGCGTGCGTGTCGGCGTGCCCGTCGGGTGCGATCTACAAGCGCGAGGAAGATGGCATCGTGCTGATCGACCAGGACAAGTGCCGCGGTTGGCGCATGTGCGTGTCGGCGTGCCCGTACAAGAAGATCTACTACAACTGGAAGAGCGGCAAGTCGGAGAAGTGCATCTTCTGCTACCCGCGCATCGAGATGGGCGAGCCGACGGTGTGCTCGGAAACCTGCGTGGGTCGCATCCGCTACCTGGGCGTGATGCTGTATGACGCCGACCGCATCGCCGAGGCCGCTTCGGTGGCCGCCGAGAAAGACCTGTACCAGGCCCACCTGGACATCTTCCTGGACCCGAACGATCCGGCGGTGATCGCTGCCGCGCGCAAGGAAGGCATCCCGGACAGCTGGCTGGATGCGGCCAAGCAGTCGCCGGTGTACAAGCTGGCGATCGACTGGAAGCTCGCGCTGCCACTGCACCCGGAATACCGCACGCTGCCGATGGTCTGGTACGTACCGCCGCTGTCGCCGATCCAGTCCGCCGCCGAGCGTGGCCGGGTGGGCATGAGCGGCGAGCTGCCGGACGTGGCGTCGCTGCGCATCCCGATGCGTTACCTGGCCAACCTGCTGACGGCGGGCGACGAGGCGCCGGTGGTGCGCGCGCTGGAACGGCTGATGGCGATGCGTGCCTGGCGCCGGGCCAAGAACGTGGACGGCGTGGAAGACACCGCGGTGCTGGAACAGACCGGGCTGAGCATCGCCCAGGTGGAAGAGATGTACCGCTACCTGGCCATTGCCAACTACGAGGACCGCTTCGTGATTCCGACCGGCCACCGCGAGTACGCCAACGATGCCTTCGGCGAGCGCGGCGGCTGCGGCTTCACCTTCGGAAACGGCTGCAATGGTGACAGCCCGGCCGATCTGTTCGGCCAGCGCAAGAGCACCACCTTCGTGGTGGACAAGGGGCCGAACCATCGCCGCAAGGAGGTGGTGTGATGAGCGTGCTCAAGCTGGTTGGGGTGCTGCTGGATTACCCCCGTGAAGAACTGTGGCAGCACGGCGAGGAACTGCTCGCCGCCTGCGACGACCCGGTGCTGAGCGCCGCCCGCCGCCAGCAGCTGCGCAGCTTCGTGCAGCAGCTGCTGGACACCGATGCGCTGGACGCACAGGCCGCATGGCTGGCCAGTTTCGACCGCGGCCGCTCGATGAGCCTGCTGCTGTTCGAACACATCCATGGCGAGTCGCGCGACCGCGGCCAGGCCATGGTCGATCTGGTCGAAACCTACCGCCGCAACGGCTTCGAGCTGGATGCACGCGAGCTGCCGGACTACCTGCCGCTGCTGCTGGAGTTCCTGGCCCATCGCCCCGGCAGCGAGGCCCGCGAGTGGCTGCACCACATCGGCCATATCGCCGGGATGCTGGCGGCGCGTGCCGCCGAGCGTGAGCTGCCGCACCGGGTGCTGTTCGAGATCCTGGTCGAAGCCGGTGATGGCAAGGCGGATCTGCAGGCGCTGCGCCAGCGTGCCAGCGAGGAAGTCCGCGACGATACCGCCGAGGCCATGGACCGCTTGTGGGAGGAGGAGGCGGTGCGCTTCGGCGCCGAAGCCCCCGCCGAAGACTGCAAGCCGCCCGTGCGTTCGCCGGCCCGTCCTTCGCATCGAGAGGTCCAGCCATGAGTTACTCCCTGCATCAATTCGCCTTCCAGTACTACCCGTACATCGCCGTGGCGGTGCTGCTGATCGGCAGCTGGGCCCGCTATGACAAGGCCATGTACACCTGGCGCACCGGCTCCAGCCAGATGCTGTCGGACAAGGGCATGCGGATCGGCAGCAACTGCTTCCACATCGGCATCCTGGCCATCCTCGGTGGCCATCTGGTCGGCCTGCTGACCCCGCACGCGGTGTACGAGCACTTCATCACATCGTCGCAGAAGCAGATGCTGGCGATGGTGGTGGGCGGCGTGTTCGGCGCGCTGTGCTTCATCGGCATCAGCATCCTGCTGGTACGCCGCCTGTTCAATGCGCGTGTTCGGGCCACCGGCAGTTTCGGTGACACCCTGGTGCTGGTGCTGCTGTTCGCCCAGCTGTGCCTGGGCCTGTACAGCATCCGCGTCTCATCCGGCCACCTGGACGGTGGGGTGATGGTGCAGCTGGCCGAATGGGCGCAGCACATCGTGACCTTCCGCGCCGGTGCCGCCGACTACATCGAGGGCGTCAGCTGGGTCTACAAGATGCACATCTTCCTGGGCCTGACCCTGTTCCTGATCGCGCCGTTCACCCGCCTGGTGCACGTGTGGAGCATTCCGATCAGCTATCTGTGGCGGCCGTACCAGGTAGTGCGCCGCCGTCAGGCCACGCTGCGCTACGGACCGCGGGAGTAAGCCATGGGCAGCCTGCCGAAATTCCTGCCGATCACCGTGATCGACTCCAATGCCCCGGTTCCGGCCGAGGCGCATTCGCATCACCACGACGCGGCAGCGCAGGGGCCGCGCTCGCTCGGGCAGCCGGCACCGTGCCGGCTGTTCGTGGACGAGACCGCGATCAGCGAGGCCGACATCGCCCGCGAGATGCAGCACCATCGGGCGATGCGCCCGGAACAGTCGCGCGCCGAAGCGGCACGTGCACTGGTGGTGCGCGAGCTGCTGCGCCTGGAAGCGCAGCGGCTGGGCCTGCAGGCACCGGAGGGCAACCGGGTAAGCAACGAGGAAGTGCTGATCCAGCAACTGCTGGAAGATGCGATCGAAGACCGCGTGCCGACCGATGAAGACTGCCGCCGCTACTTCGAACAGAACCCGGAGCGCTTCCGCTCGCCCGATCGCGTGCGCCTGCGCCATATCCTGCTGGCGGCGCCGGCCGACGACGTGGCCGGGCGCTTCGCCGCACGCACCGAAGGCGAGCGGCTGGCCGGACTGCTGAAGGAGTCGCCGCACCTGTTCGCCGATTTCGCCCTGCGCCATTCGCGCTGCCCCTCCAGCAGCGAGGGCGGCGACCTGGGCTGGTTGCAGCGCGGGCAGACCACGCCGGAGTTCGACCGCCAGGTGTTCCGCCTGCGCGAGGGCCTGGCGGGATTCCCGGTGGAATCGCGCTGGGGCTACCACGTGGTCTGCGTCGATGCCCGCGAGGAAGGCCAGCCGCAGCCGTTCGAGGCGGTGCTGCCGCAGCTGCGTGATTACCTGGAACTGCAGGTACGCCAGCGCGAGGTGCAGGCCTACCTGCTGCAGCTGCAGGAACGCTACCCGGTGCGCGGGCTGGACGAGATCGAAGCCGACGCGGATATCGGCTGCCCCCCATTGAACGAGGAGACCCCATGAACCAGGCCCTTGCCCCCGCCAGTGCCGGGCAGCAGCAGCGTGCCCTGTGGCTGAGCACGTTCGCCTTCACCGTGTGCTTTGCGGTGTGGATGATCTTCTCGATCATCGGCATCCAGATCAGCGAACAGCTCGGTTTGAATGACACCCAGTTCGGCCTGTTGATCGCCACGCCGGTACTGACCGGTTCGGTCAGCCGCGTCTTCCTCGGCATCTGGTCCGACCAGTTCGGTGGCCGCAAGGTGATGGTGCTGGTGATGCTGTGTGGCGCAGTGGCCACCTGGATGCTGACCTATGCGCAGACCTACACCCAGTTCCTGATCGCCGCGCTGTGCGTGGGTATTGCCGGTGGCAATTTCTCGGTGGGCGTGGCCTACGTGTCCAAGTTCTTCCCGGCCAGCAAGCAGGGCACCGCGTTGGGCATCTTTGGTGCCGGCAACATCGGCTCGGCGGTGACCAAGCTGCTGGCGCCGCTGGTGATGGTGGCCGCCGGCTGGACCATGGTCGCCAAGGTCTGGGCGGTCGCGCTGGCGGTCACGGCTGTGCTGTTCTTCCTCTTCAGCAAGGAAGACCCGTCACTGGAGCAGCGCCGCCGCGAGGGCGTGAAGCCGGTGCCGTTCGCCGAGCAGATGGCGCCGCTGAAAAACCTGCAGGTGTGGCGGTTCTCGCTGTACTACTTCTTCGTGTTCGGTGGCTTCGTGGCGCTGGCGCTGTGGCTGCCGCACTATCTGGTGGGTGCCTACGGCATGGACGTGGGCCACGCCGGCATGCTGGCGGCGTGCTACTCGATCCCGGCCAGCCTGTTCCGCGTGGTCGGTGGCTGGATGTCGGACCGGATGGGTGCGCGCCGGGTGATGTACTGGACCTTCGGCGTGTCGGCCATCTGCACCTTCCTGCTGGCCTACCCGGATACCGAGTACGTGGTGAAGGGCATCCATGGCCCGATCCACTTCCATCTGGCCATCGGCGTGGTGATGTTCACCGTGCTGGTGTTCGTGCTGGGCTTCTTCATGTCGCTGGGCAAGGCGGCGGTCTACAAGCACATTCCGGTGTACTACCCGCAGCACGTGGGTGCGGTGGGCGGTGTGGTCGGGATGATCGGTGGGCTGGGTGGCTTCATCCTGCCGATCGTGTTCGGGGCATTGAACGATGCCGTGGGCATCTGGAGCAGTTGTTTCATGCTGCTGTTCGTGCTGGTGGCGGCTGCACTGGCGTGGATGCACTTTGCTATTCGCCGCATGGAGCGCCGTCACTTCCCGCAGATCGACCGCGAGACCGACCTGCCCGAAGCCATCGATGCGGCCGCCGCCGAGCGGGTGCGCGGTAGGTGAACGGGGTTGCCGGCCAGCGGCCGGCACTACCGGGTAGCGGGTGAGAGGGTAGTGCCGGCCGCTGGCCGGCATGAACCGACCGATGCGCCACGCTTGATTTCAATCAGGGCCACGCGAAGAGGAACGCCCGAAGATGTGTGCCATGAGCTTCCACGTCGATGAGAGTGAGGACACTGCGCTGCAGGCGGCATTGCTGCGGCAGCCCCGGCATGTGCTGTTCCCGGCGGCTGACCAGTTCAGCACCGGGTTTGGCGAAAGCGGCTGGCGCGCCGCCGTGCGCGCCAGCAATGAGCACCTGATCCCGCGTGGCTTGACGCTAGGCTTCCAGGCCGGTCGTGGCGGTCGCGATGTGCCGCCACAGGCGTATCTGGACACCTTGCTGCTGGCCCTGCAGCTGCAGGCCGATGCCCTGGCCGAGGACCGCGAAGTGGTGGCGATGGTGTTGCAGCTGGGATTGGCGGAGACATTGCCGCCGCCGCAGCTGGGCCAGCTGCTGGACGCCGTGCCGCAGCACCTGCGCACCGTGGCGCGCCCGCAGGTGGAAGTGCGGCTGGACGCCGGCAGCGCGCTCTCACCGGCGCAGCTGCGCGCAGTGGGTTGCACCCGCCTGAACGTGATCGACCGTGCCGATGCGCCGGGACCGACGCTACTGGCGCACGCGCGTGATGCCGGGTTCACCGCGCGCTACTACCAGCTGCGCGTGCCCGCCTGTGAGGACACCGGTTTCATCGAGCGTCTGCATGAGGTGCTGGCCGAAGCACCCGAGCGCATCCTGCTGCCGGCACCGTGCGCGCTACCGCAGCGTCCGTCGGCAGCGCATTGGCTGCAGGCCTGGCGCCTGCTGCGCGATGCCGGTTATGAACCCATCGGCGGTGACCACTACCAGCGTGGTGACCTGCCCAATCCACATGGGCCCGGCGATGGCCAGCGCCACTGCGACCTGGCCGGCGTGCCGCGCCGTGATCGCAGTGATTTCATCGGGCTTGGCCTGTCCGCCTGCAGCCAGATCGGCGAAGTGTTCTACCGGCTGGAGGACGAGCTGGGTGAATGGCGGGCGCGCCTGCAGTCCGGTCACATGGGCGTGGCCGCGGGCCTGATACTGTCCGAGGACGAGCGGCTTGCGGCCGAGGTGGCACAGAGCATCGCCTGCGACCATGCGCTCGATGCGGCCGCCTTCGAGTGGCGCAATGATGAACCGTTCGAGGAATGCTTCGCCGAACAGCTGCCGGCGCTGTCGCCGCTGCTGGCGCGCGGCTGGGCGCAGTGGGATGCACGCGTGCTGCGGCTGGCCGAAGAAGGGCGGTTGCTGTGGCGTATGATGGCCTCATGCTTCCGGCCGGCGGCCGCCATCGCTTGAGTCCTGCCCCGATGTCTTCAACTCCGCCTTCCCAGGGTCGCCTCGGCCGGTCCACGCCGAACCCCGCCGCCGCCGATGATGGCGACGCGCTGCACTTCTGCAGTACCTGTGCATTTTCCGATGCCTGCATGTCGCAGGGTTATGACAAGACCGCGCTGGGCGATCTGCACGTCCTGGTCGACCACGTCGGTCCGTTCCATGCGGGTGACTACATCTTCCGCGCTGGCGAATCGTTCGATTCGATCGCCGCGGTACGCGCCGGCATGGTCAAGACCTTCGTCGATGACAGCCAGGGCAACGAGCAGGTGCTGGGCTTCAGCCTGCCGGGCGAAGTGATCGGCCTCAATGCGATCCACGGTTCGCGCTTCCCCTGCAATGCGGTGGCGCTGGACACCGTGCACCTGTGCCGCATCTCGTTCCCCAAGCTGAGCCTGCTGGCCACACGCATGCCGGGGCTGCAGGCCAAGCTGTTCAGCCTGCTCAGTGCGGAGATCGGCAAGGTCGCCACGCTGGCCGCGAATCACCGTACCGAAGAGCGCATGGCGGCGTTCCTGCTCGACATGTCCGATCGTTACGCGCGGCGCGGTTTTTCCGCCACGCGCTTCAACCTGACGATGGCGCGTACCGAGATCGCCAACTACCTGCGGATGGCGCCGGAAACCGCCAGCCGCGTGCTGCGCCGCCTGAGCGATGATGGGATCATCGCGGTGAAGCAGCGCGAGATCCTGCTGCTGCAGCCCGAGCGCCTGGCGGCGCTGGCGGTGGCCGACGAATCCGATCCGAACTGAACCTGGCCGGGAGCCGACGATGAAACGCGCTGGACTGTTGTTGCTGGGACTGCTGGCCACGCTGCCGGCCTGGGCCGCCGAGCTGACGGTGTCGGCGGCATCGAGCCTGACCGAGAGCTTCCGTGAACTCGGCACCGCCTATGAGAAGGCACACCCGGGAACCAAGGTCGATTTCAACTTCGCCGCGTCCGGCGTACTGCTGCAGCAGATCAGCCGTGGCGCGCCGGTGGATGTGTTCGCGTCGGCCGATGAAACCACGATGGATCAGGCCCAACAGCAGGATCTGCTGGCCGCAGGTACCCGCGAGGTGTTCGCGGTGAACGCGCTGTGGGTGGTGGTGCCGCCGCAGGCCAAGGCCGCGCCGCGTACCTTGAAGGACCTGGCCGGTGCCGGTGTGCAGCGCATCGCACTGGGCAACCCGGACAGCGTGCCGGTCGGCCGCTATGCCAAGGGCGCGCTGGAAGCAGCGGGCCTGTGGCCGTCGGTGCAGGGAAAGACCATCACCACGCAGAACGTGCGCCAGTCGCTGGATTACGTGGCGCGCGGTGAAGTGGACGCCGGCTTCGTCTATGCCACCGATGCGCAGGCAATGCCCGACCGCGTGCGCCGCGCTTTCGCGGTGCCTGTGGCGGGGCGCATTGCCTATCCGCTGGCGGTGACCAAGGCCAGTACGCAACCGGCTGAAGCCAAGCGCTTCACCGCCTTCGTGCGTTCGGCACAGGGCCAGGCGATCCTGGCCAGGCACGGGTTCGGCAAGCCCTGAGGCATGGATCTCGACTGGAGCGCACTGGGGTTGTCGCTGAAGGTGGCCGGTTGGGCCACCGCGATCAATCTGGTGCTGGGCGTGGCACTGGGCGCGCTGCTGGCGCGTCGGCGCTTTCCCGGCCGTGAGCTGCTGGATTCGCTGCTGACCCTGCCAATGGTGTTGCCGCCCACGGTGCTGGGCTATTACCTGCTGGTGCTGATCGGCCGTAACGGACCGATCGGTGCGTGGTTGCAGT
This sequence comes from Stenotrophomonas mexicanensis, assembly GCF_032911605.1. Lineage (NCBI taxonomy): Bacteria > Pseudomonadati > Pseudomonadota > Gammaproteobacteria > Lysobacterales > Lysobacteraceae > Stenotrophomonas > Stenotrophomonas mexicanensis. Next base: position 18,825 of record NZ_JAWJTG010000013.1, on the reverse strand, counting down.
CGTGGTTCGGCATCAACCTGGTGTTTACCTGGCAGGCGGCGGTGATCGCTGCGGCGGTGGCCTCGCTGCCGCTGGTATTCAAGCCGGCACGCGCCGCGTTCGAGGAAGTGGACGGACAGCTGGAGCAGGCCGCACGCACGCTCGGTGTGTCCGAAGCGGCGGTGTTCTTCCGCATCACGCTGCCGCTGGCCTGGCGTGGCATCCTCGCCGGCCTGCTGCTGGCGTTTGCACGTGCGATGGGCGAGTTCGGCGCCACTTTGATGGTGGCTGGCAGCATTCCGGGCCGCACGCAGACATTGTCGATCGCCATCTACGAAGCGGTGCAGGCCGGTCAGGACGGCAAGGCCAATGCGCTGGTGATCCTGACCTCGGTGGTGTGCATCGTGATCCTGCTGCTGGCCGCACGGCTGGTGGGCGGGCGTCGCCGGGAGCTGCGCGATGTGGCTTGACCTGCAGGTGCAGCGTCGGCTGCAGGCGGCCGGCCAGGATTTCGTGCTGGACGTATCGCTGCAGTGCACGCAGCGGCAGGTAGTGCTGTTCGGGCCCTCGGGGGCTGGCAAGAGCCTGACCCTGAAGGCGGTGGCCGGGCTACTGCGGCCGGGCCAGGGCCACGTGCGCCTGCAGGGGCAGACCTTGTTTGACGCGGCGGCCGGCGTGGACCTGCCGCCGCAGCGCCGCCGGCTGGGCTACGTGTTCCAGGATTACGCGCTGTTCCCGCACCTGAGCGTGCGCCAGAACGTGGCGTTCGGTCTGCAGAAGGGCTGGTTGAATCCGCGGGCTGGCCAGCGCTTCGATGCGGTGGAGCAGTGGCTGCACGCATTCCGCATCGACACGGTCGGTGATCTTCTACCGTCGCAGGTCTCCGGTGGCCAGCGCCAGCGCACTGCACTGGCACGCGCCCTGGTGACGCAGCCGCAGGCGCTGCTGCTGGATGAGCCGTTCTCCGCGCTGGATCATGATCTGCGCCAGCACCTGCGCCAGGAGCTTGAGACCGTGCTGGACAAGACTGGTATTCCGTTGCTGTTGATCAGCCACGACCCGCAGGATGTAGCCATGTTCGGCCAGCAGGTAGCACGCGTGGTGGATGGTCGCATCGTCGGCAGTTGACCCGCGATGGACGCACTGGCGATGAATGGCTACATCTGATGGTAGTGCCGGCCGCTGGCCGGCAACCATGGAATCCGGAGCAGCCGGCCAGCGGCCGGCCCTACCGGTTCGGGGGTTCCGCGACGCTCAGGTGATGAATGGTTGCATCTGATGGTAGTGCCGGTCGCTGGCCGGCAACCATGGAATCCGGAGCAGCCGGCCAGCGGCCGGCTCTACCATTCCAGCGTTCGCGCAATCCAGTGGAATGGATCAATACAGCTCGCAGTGCGTGCGGCCTTCACCTCGTAGCGTGTCCCAATGCCCTTCGCCACTGATGGCATCGATGGCATCGCGCACCGCGCCTTCCAGGTGGCTCTTGTTGCCGCACAGGTACAGATGCCCACCGCGGGCCAATACATCGCGCACTTCGGCGGCGCGCTGCTGCAGCACATGCTGCACATAGACCTTTTCGGCGCCATCGCGCGAGAACGCGGTATGCAGGCCGGCCAGCACGCCTCTCGCGTGCCAGTCCTGCAGCTGCTCGCGATACAGGTAGTCGTGCTGGCTGTGCTTCTCGCCGAACACCAGGTGCACCTCGCGTTCGCAGGCGTTGGCCTGCAGTTCCTGCATCAGGCCCATCAACGGTGCGATGCCGGTGCCGGTGCCGACCAGCAGCAGCGGTGCATCGCCCGCGTCGGGCAGACGGAAGCCGGGATTGGAACGGCAGTACACCCGAGCGGTATCGCCGCCGTGCAGCAGACTGCCGGTGGCAGTGCCGAAGCGCTCGCGACCGCGCAGGGCGTACCGCACTTCGCGCACGCACAGGCTCAGCTGGTCGTGGTACGGGTACGAGGCGATCGAATAGGAACGCGGCAGGCGTGGTGACAGCAGCTCGCGAAGGCGGGCCAGCGGGATGCTGTCCGGGGTGGCGTGGTCCTGCAGTATGTCCAGCAGGTCCAGGCCGTGCAGGTAGGCTTCCAGCTCGCGCTTCTGGCTGACCTTCAACAGGCTCTTTAGAACGTCGCTGCCACCGAGCTTGGCCAGTTCGCGCAACACGCCCTTGCTCAGCAGGCGCAGCTCCCGATCATGCAGCGCAGCCACAGCGGCGGTGTCGCCGTACCAGATGGCCAATGCCTGCAGCAGGGCAGGGTCGTTCTCGGGTACCACGTGCAGGGTGTCGCCGGCGCGGTAGGCCATGCCACTGCCGGCAATGTCCAGTTGCAGGTGCCAGGCAGCCGGGTCGCTGCTGTTCAAGCGGCGGCGTTCGAGAATGGGGGCGGCAAAGGCATTGTCTTCGCCATAGGCAGTGACCTGCAGGTGCAGGTCCTGGCCAGCGTTCGCGTCGCCATCCAGCACCTGGCCCAGCACCGGTTGCCATTGCTGGAAGAACTGCTCGTAGCCCAGGTCGGCATCGACGCGATGCAGCAATGGCTGCGCCTGGCGCTCGCTCAGCGCCGCATCCAGTGCCTTGGTGAAGCCGCAGAAGCTGGGGTAGCCGGTGTCGCCGAGGCCGAACACTGCATAGCGCAGGCCGCTCAGTGTCGGAGTCTGGCGCAGGGTTTCAAAGAACTGTTCGCCGTTGGCCGGCGGTTCGCCGTCACCGAAGGAACTGGAGATCGCCAGCAGCACATCGCCGTGGCCGAGGCTGGCCACGTCGATGTCGTTGAACGGAAGCACCTGCGGCGCGTGCGGCTGCAGGTCCGCGCCCAGGCGCTGGGCCAGGGCGCGGGCATTGCCCGACTCGGACGCGAAGCCCACCAGCAGGCGGCTGAAGGGCGTACTGGTCGGGAGGGCGTTCACGCGGCCTCGTAGAAGTCGTCGAACTTTTCCTTGCTGAACTCGACCAGGTCGTAGTTCTGCATCAGGTCGTTCACCACGCGGCGGATGCTGATGTACGAGGTGATGTTGCCGTCGGCGTCGAACAGCGGCTGCACGGTGGTGTCGACCACGTAGAGCACGCCACCCTTGCCAAGGTTGGGCACGATGCCGGTCCAGGTCTTGCCGGCCTTGATGGTGTCCCACATGCCCTTGTAGACCGCCTTGGGCACATCAGGATGGCGCACGATGCTGTGCGGCTGGCCGATCAGCTCCTCGCGCGCGAACCCGGTGAGCGTGCAGAACAGGTCGTTGGCGTAGGTGATGTTGCCCTGCAGGTCGGTGGTGGAGATCACCATGACGTTCTGCATGGCACTCAGCAGCTGGGCGTTGTCGGGGGTGTAGCTCATCGCAGGGTCCTTGTGGAAGCCGGTAACGCCGGCGTGTTCGGGTCCTGCATAGAAATACGCCAGCACGGCGGCGGGCGGTTTGACATTGATCAAGTGGATGCCGGGATCGGCTGCGACCGGGTGTCGCAGGGAGAATCTCTGCAGAGACGAGCCCATGCTCGGCTCACGCGGCAAGCGGGAATGCCAGCAGCCGAGCATGGGCTCGGCTCTACAGGAACGGCGAGCGCGTCAGCCCATCAGATAGCGCAGTACACCCGCCGAGACCACGCCGATCAGCACCGTCGGCAGCATCGACAGCCGCGTGGCGGCCAGCAGGGTGATCGCCAGCGCGGCGAGGTCGGCGGGCTTGTCGGCGACGAAGTCGGGCGCGATCACCGAGATCAGCACGCAGCCCGGCGCGGCTTCCATCACCGTTACCGCGCGCTTGCTCAGTGTGCGGTTGCGCAGTGCGAGGAAGCCGACGATGCGGGTCAGGTAGGTGGCGGCGGCCATCAGCACGATGGTCAGTACCGAAGTCCAGTGGATCATGCCGTTGAAGATCAGGCCGTTGAAGATCATGCTGCGTCCTCCGCCAGCAGCCAGGCAGCGGCCAGGCCCGCCAGTGCGCCGCTGGCCACGTACCACGCACCCGGCACCAGCAGGTAGGTGGCAGCGGCCACCACCAGGCTGACCAGCCACGGACGCGCGGCCTTCATGCCCTGCCACATGCCACGCAGCAGCACCAGGAACACGGCGGGGAAGGCCATGTCGAAGCCGTAGGCGTGGATGTCGCCCAGCATCGGGCCGACGATCGCGCCCAGCGCGGTGCAGGCGACCCAGACCGTGTACAGGCCTGCCGACACGCCCAGGTAATAGGCCAGGCTGAAGCCGAGCGCACGGCGGCGCGCATCGGCCACGCCCATCGCCCAGCTTTCGTCGCACATGAAGAACAGCGCCGGCAGCACGCGGCGGCGCGGCAGGTGCTGCAGCAGCGGGGCCAGGCTGGCGCCCATCAGCAGGTGGCGGCTGTTGACCAGCGCGGTGATCGCCACGATCAGCGCGATATGCGGCGGCGAGGTCCACAGTTCGACGGCGGCGAACTCCGAGCCGCCGGCGAAGTTGAGGCCGGTCATCAGCGGCACTTCCAGCGCGCTCAGGCCCTTCTGGGCGGCCTGGGCGCCGAGCACCAGGGCGAAGGGAATGAAGCCGATCATCACCGGTACGGCGGCGCGCAGGCCGCGCAGGAATTCGGCGCGCGGGGCGGTATCGCAGGTATCGGGCAGGGGGAGGGTGGTACGGGCGTCCATCGAACGGCACAACGAGGTGGGGGTGGCCCATGCTAGCGGCCTGATCGCGAAATCGGGTTGCGTTGATGCCATTCGATTCGGGAATATTGAGATTCCATGCGGCCAATGTCGCCAACGGTGAAATTCCATGCAGTACCAACTCGACAACCTTGATCGCCGCATTCTCGACGCCCTGCAGCGTGACGGACGCCTGCAGAACCTGGAGCTGGCCCGGCAGGTGGGCCTTTCGCCCTCGGCCTGCCTGCGGCGGGTGCGGCTGCTGGAGGAAGGCGGCTACATCGACCGCTACGTTGCCCTGCTGAACGAGGCAAAGGTGGGGCGTGGCTTCACGGTGTTCGTGCGAGTGTGGCTGCGCGGGCAGGACGAGGACACCACCAACCACTTCATCAACAGCATCAAGTCGTTCCCGGAAGTGCTTGAATGCCATCTGATGGCCGGTGACTGCGATTTCCTGCTGCGGGTGGCGGTGGCCGATCTGGATGCCTACCGGCAGTTCCAGATGCAGCACCTGAACCGGATCGCCGGGGTGCAGAACACCAAGACCGAGATTCCGATGCAGCGGATCAAGCAGACCACCCAGCTGCCGCTTTGAGGATGGGTGGTTCCGGCCGGGTTGCACCCGGCACCCGCGGTAGTGCCGGCCGCTGGCCGGCAACCTCAGGAGCAACAGCAACCGCAACGGCGATGTTCCCAGGGCGGCGGGGCGGTGTGGCCAGGCAGGACACGCCGTAGACCCATCCATGGGGGCTCGATGGCGCCATCCATGGCGCCAACGGTCCTGCCTGCCCACACCGCCCCGCGCCTGACAGTTCCCCGCGACCTGTTGGGGTCGGATCCCGTTGCTGTGCAACGGGCTCTGACCCCGGGAGCAGATGGACATGTCTGTTCGATTCATTGATTCCTGATGCGTGACTGGGTTCACGGAGCCTGGCTCAACGCCGGGCGTAGGCAGCGGTCATCGCAATGACATCTGGCCCCGGTACGGTTTGAGCCTGCTTGCTGGTCGCGCGGGCCGGGTCTCCGGCCGTGGCGCGCGTCCACTGCAGCTGCTGTCGCTGCCGAGGGTCATGTGTTCTACGTCAGGGGGCTGAATGGACACCATGCGGTCAGAACTTGGAAGGTGGCCATCGCCGCATGGCTGCTGCTGTCTTTTGCCGCTGCCGCGCAGGACGGTGTTCATGCCTACGACATCCCTGCGCAGCCGCTGGAACAGGCGGTCGAGCGCTTCAGTGTCATCAGCGGGTGGTCGGTGATGTACCCGGGCGATCTTGCCGCCGGCCGTAGCAGCCATGCGCTGCGCGCCAGCCTTGCGCCGCTGCCTGCCTTGCAGATGCTGCTGCAGGATTCCGGTATCGAGGCCGAGGTGATCGGCGAGCAGCGCGTGGTGCTGCGCCGGGGCACGCCCGCGGCAGCCGAACCCGGTATTGGCGCCGAGCTCCCGGATGCTGAACGTCGGCGTCGCTACGGCGGCCTGCAGCAGCGGCTGCGTGCGGCGTTCTGTGACGACCCCGAGATCGCGCCCGGCCGCTATGCCGCAACGCTGCGCTTCCGCGTGGACGGCGAGGGCCGGGTGCAGCAGCCCGAGCTGCTGTCGGGCAGTGGCAGTGCCCGCCGCGATGCGCGCCTGTTGCAGGCGCTGCAGAGCCTGGTGCTGGCGCCCGAGGCCGCCGCGCTGCCGCAGCCGGTGACGCTGCAGATCCGACCTTCCGGCACCGACCACGACTGTGGCCGGCGCGCGCCCCTTCCATGACTTCAAGGATTCGAACATGAGCAACGGTACGGCTGGGGCAGTTGACCTGATGGACCACCTTCTGGGGGCCTACGACGAGCTGAAGCGCCGCCTGGTGCGCAAGCTGGGCTCGGAGGAGCTGGCCGGCGATGCGCTGCAGGACACCTGGATGCGCCTGAGTGCGCGCCGTGACCGCCTGGATGCCGTGCAGAACCCCGCGGCCTACCTGTTGCGCATGGCGATGAACACGGTGATCGACCGCCAGCGTGCCGACCACCGCCTGCTGAGCCTGGAAGAGGTGGATACGCTGATGGAGATGGCCGACCCTGCACCGGGCCCGGCGCAGGCGGCCGAACTGGATTTCGCGCTGGAGGACATGGTCGGCCTGCTGCAGCGCATGCCCGAGCGCCGACGCCGCATCCTGCTGGCGATCCGCGTCGATGGCCTGCAGCAGCGCGACGTCGCCGACCAGCTGGGCGTGTCGCTGCGGCTTGTGCAGCGCGAGCTGAAAGCGGCCCAGGACTACCTGGCCGAGCGCAGCGGGCAGGGGCGTCAGGTGCGGTTCTGAGCGGCGGCATCCGTCTACACTTTGACGCCGAGCAGAACCCCGCAGCGTGCGGGTCCGGCATGAGCCCCCATGGATCCTGACGATCGCCCGCAACGCCCGCTGGATGCCGTCGAGCGTCAGGCCCACGCGTGGGTGGTGCGGCTGACCTCGGGCGAGGCGACCGCCGTTGATGGGCGCAGGTTCCGTGAGTGGTGCGAGGCTGATCCGCGTCATCGCGAAGCATTCGGCCGTGCGCGCCGGCAATGGGAGCAGGTACGCCTGGCCGGCGAACAGCTGCCCGCCGCTGCGCGCCAGCCGGTCGCGCCGACGCCGTCCCAGCGCTGGAGCCGGCGCGCCTTCCTGGGCGCCGCGATTGCCGCACCGGCCAGCCTGGTGGTGGTGGCGGCGATCCGCCCGCCGCTGGGGCTGTGGCCCTCGGTGACGGCGATGGCGGCCGATTTCCACACCGGCACCGGTGAGCGACTGCAGATCGCGCCCTTGCCGCTGCTGAAGATCGAACTGGATACGCAGAGCAGCCTGCGCCGTCGTTCGGACACGCAGGGCGAAGGCTTCGAGCTGGTGCAAGGCCAGGCCGCGATTGAAACCCAGGCAGGCCTGCGCCTCGCCCTGTTCGCGGGGCCGGGCTGCGTGATTGCCGATGAAGGTGCGGTGCGCCTGGACGTGCGCAACACCCACGGCCAGGTACGGGTAACCTGCCTGCAGGGCAGCGCCCGCATCGAGCACCCGCAGGGCCGCCTGCAGCTGCAGGCGGGCCAGCAGACCCAGTACGACGAGCGCCTCAGTGGCGTGGTGGCCGAAGCCCTGGCCTCGGAAGTGAGCGCCTGGACCGAGGGCATGCTGGTGTTCCGCCGCGCTCCATTGCGCGAGGTGGTGGATGAAATCAACCGCTACCGCCGCGGCAAGGTGCTGCTGGGCGAATCGGCATTGGCACGGGCCCCGGTCAGCGGCCGCTTCCGCATCGATGACCCGGACGCGGCGCTGGAGCAGCTGCGACTGACGATGTCGCTGGATCTGCGTCGCTTTCCGGGTGGCATTGCCGTCCTTGGTTAGGTGAAGACGCTGGCCGTGCGCGCCGTGCAGGGCTGTTGCAAGCAGGGAGACGCCAAGGATGCGCAACGAGACCATCGGTGTGCTGGATCTGCGCCGCAACCTGTCGGCGTTGCTGGAAACCACGCAGCGACGGCCCTTGATGGTGCATCGCTACGGCTCGCCATGGGTGTGCGTGGTGTCCGACGCGCAGTGGCAGCAACAGGCCGTGCTGCTGGACTTCGATCCGCAGTCGCACCCGTTGGCGATGCTGCTGCGGCTGCAGCAGCAGGTGCTGCCCCTCGCTGAGGCCGGCACGCTGCCGCCTGCGGCGATGGCGCGCGTGCTGCTGCTGATGGGCATGCACGGCATCGGCGATCTCGTGCAACTGCACGAGCAGGTACAGCATCATCGTCTTTGGCACTGGTTCGTGGCCGGTACCCATGGCGTGATGGATGGCTGGCAGCTGCCAGCGCTGCGTGTTGCGATGGCGTCATGGCTGGATGACGTGGACATGTCCGACGCGCTGGCGGCGTTCGCGCAGCGTAGTGAGGTGGCGATTCTGGCGCGGCGCTGCGGCGGCGACGTACCGCGACTGGAGCGCGAAGCCTGCAGGCAGATGACGCTGCGATGACGTTGCTGATGAAGCGCCACGCAGCGCACAGAGATGCATTCGCGTTGTCGCTTCACCTGCCTTGCTGACGTCTTCTCCAGAGTACGACGCAGCACGCGTCGCGAAGCACGGGCGGCGCCGATGGCAGACAGTCGCAGGATCAGCATGCTGGAGCTGGACCGTCACCTGAGCCAGTCGCTGGAACAGGCACGGCATACGCCCGTGAACGTGCAGCGCTATGGGCACTCGTGGGTCTGGGTACTGTCCAGTGACGCCTGGGCAGATGCGGCGCGCTGGGCGGCACTGGATGGTAGTGCGCACCCACTGGTGGCGCTGCGAAAAGCCCTCGACCTGCATCTGCGGCCCTGGCCCGAAGCGGCCATGAACGCGCTGCCGCTTGACGCGGGCGATGTGCGGCTGCTGCAACGTGCGGCGCTGCTGGTGGTTGTGCGTGATCTCAACAGTGCGCAGCGCGTGTACGACGATCTGCGCTACCACCAGGCTTACCGGATGTTCATCGGCATCGACCATGGCACCGCGTGGTCGCCGATGCAGTGCGTGCGCCTGCTGCAGGCCTGCGCGCACCCGTTGCTGCGCGGCTGCATCGACGATGCGCTGGCCAGCGTGCCGCAGCACCTGTTCGAGTCTGCATGTGCCCCGGCTACACGTGTTGCGCCTGCACAGGCACACGCGCAGCGAATAGCAGGCGGATGTTTATCGTACTGACACATGCACCGCTGACCATGGCGCAGCGGTCTCTTCCAGGATGACGAGGGCGGAACAATGGCAAGGCAGGTGGATGGTCGCAGGGCTCGGCAGCAGGGTTTCAGCCTGATCGAGATCATGGTGGTGGTGGTGATCATCGGCATTCTTGCCGCGTTGATCGTGCCGCGGTTGATGGACCGTCCCGACCAGGCGCGCGTGGTGGCGGCGCGCCAGGACATCGCGGCGCTGATGCAGGCATTGAAGTTGTTCAAGCTGGACAACGGTCGCTATCCCAGCGCCGAACAGGGCCTGCAGGCGCTGGTGAAGCCGCCGCAGGGCGGTGGTGCGATGCCGGTGACACCGTATCTGGATCGCCTGCCGAATGACCCATGGGGCCATCCGTACCAGTACCAGATTCCCGGAACCCAGGGCGACATCGATGTGTTCTCGCTGGGTGCGGACAGCAAGCCCGGTGGCGACGCCGGGAACGCGGATATCGGCTCCTGGCAGCTGTGAGGCGTGCAGATGACAGCCCGGACGCGTTCGGTCCCGTGCACCCGCCAGCGCGGCATGGCGGTGATCGTCGCCCTGCTGGTGGTGGCATTGGTGGCGGTGATTGCCACTGCACTGCTGACCCGGCAGTCGGCACAGCTGCGTGCGCTGCGTGGCGACCAGCTGCGTGCGCAGGTGCGCATGGCGGTCGATGCCACCCTGGAGCGCGCGGCGCAGCAGCTGCGTGAGGATGTAAAGGAGCAGCTGACCACGGTGCGCGGCGGCCGTTGGGCGCGTCCGCTGACGCTGCAGTTGCCGCTGCCGGTGCAGTTGCAGCTGGTCGATGCACAGTCCATGTTCAACCTGCGCAACCTGCTGGCGCATGGCCGGCCGGACCCCGAGGCGCGACGCGCGTTCATCGCGTTGTGTGCTGGGCAGGGGCTGGGGCAGGGTGCCTGTGCATCTGCTGCCGACCACATCCAGGCGCGGCTGCGTGATGGCGACCTGCAGGCGCAGGCGCCGTTGCCGCGTGAATCGCCGATCGAGCAGGCCCTGGCGGGCGCCGACCCAGTGGCGGTGCAGGCACTGGCACGGCGCACCGTGGTGCTGCCGGCCCAGACCCTGGTCAATGCCAACACCAGTGACATCAGCGTGTTGCAGGCGGTCACTCCCGGCGTGGAGCCGGGGCGCCTGCAGGCGCTGCTCGGTGAGCGCGACGGTGGCCATTGGCTGCTCAACCGCGGTGATATCGCCAATCGACTGCAACTGAGCAGCGCGCAGATGGCCGTGGTGCCGCTTGGCATTCATAGCGAGTGGTTCCTTGCCGTCGGCCAGGTACAGGCCGATGGCAGTGCGGTCGACTTCCGGGCCCTGATCTGGCGCGAGTATCGCGATGACAGTGTGCGCGTGCAGCGTGTGTGGACGAGGATTGGAGCATGAGCGTGCAGCTGAGGGTGCGCCTGCCGGCGCTGGAACACCTGCGCGCCGACAGTACGGTCGAGTGGGCGCAGATGCACAAGGGTGGGGTGCTGGCCCATGGCCGCGAGGGCTTGGCCGTGCTCGGGCAACGTCATCCGCAGGCCGAGGTGCTGGCCTGTCTCGATCCGCAGGAGCTGATCCTGCTGGAACTGCAGCTGCCGCCACTGTCGGGCCGCAGGCTGCAGGCCGCACTGCAGGGCGAAGTAGAGGCGATGCTGCTGGATGACCTGCAGGAGGTCGCGTTGGCACACGGTGCGCAGGCGGCGGACGGCACGGTTCCGGTGGCCTGGCTCGGCCAGCAGGCAGTCCTGCAGGCGCAACAGCTGCTGGCCTCGTGCGCACTGCAGCTTCAGGCGCTGTATCCGACGCCGCTGCTGCTGCCGTGGCAGAACGGCCAGGCAACGCTGCAGGCTGACGGTGAGCATCTGCTGGTGCGCTGCGGGCGCGATCGTGGTTTTGTGCAGTGGTGCGGTGGGCGCGACACGGCGGCGGTGCTGCAGTCGCTCGCGACGCGTCTTCAGCAATCCGGGGTGCAGGCCGTGCAGTGGATCGACAGCGTGCCGTTGGCGTGGCCGGAGAACCTGCCGGCCACCGTGGTCGCGCATGAACGGCAGGCCAGCGGACCCGTGCCAGCGTGGTCGTTGCCACTGCCGGGTCGCAGCAGGCAGGCACCACGCGTGGCGATCGGCCTCGCATTGGCGGCGGTGTTGCTGGCTGCGCTTGGGCTGCAGCTGCAGGTCTCGCGCTGGCGCAGCGAGGGCGAGGCGTTGCAGCAGGACATGGTGCGGCAGTTCAGCTCGCACTTTCCGGAGATCACCGATGTGGTGGACCCGGTGCTGCAGGCGCGGCGCGCGCTGGCCGTGCCGTTGCCGGCGCCGCCGTTGCCACCGGTGCAGCGGCAGGTCGCAACGACGCTGCAGGCAATACCGGAGTTGGGCGGCCAGGTGCGCGGCCTGCACTATCAACCCGGCCAGCTGGAACTGGAGCTGGACGCCGATGCGCAGGCGGTAGCCGATGACGCGCAGCGGCTGGAGCAGTGGCAGCAGGCGGCGCAGGCGCAGGGCCTGCAGCTGGCGCGCGAGGCCGGTGGACGCCTGCGGGTGAGCGGGGGCGGACAGTGACCGCCAGAGCCGTGCGCTTGGGCGAGGGTGTGGCCGGTCTGCAGCGACGCTGGCAGCACCTGCCGCCGCGCGACCGCTGGATGCTGTGGGTGATGGTGCTGGCGCTGCTGGCAGCGGGGCTGTGGTCATTCTGGCTGGAGCCGCTGCTGAAACAGCGTGCGCACTGGCAGGCTGAGCTGCCGCGGCTGCAGGCGCAGGCGCGCGCACTGGCGCCGCTGCTGCGTGCACGCGAACGCCAGCAGCAGGTGCAGGGGCAGCGCCCGACGCTGGCCGCGCTGCGTAATGGAATCAAGTCCGCCGGCCTCGCCGATGGACTGCATGTCGAAGCACGCGACGGGCGTTGGCACCTGCAGGTGCAGGCCGTACCTGCTGACGCACTGTGGAACTGGCTGCTGCCCGTGCTGGCCGATCCGGCCATCGAACTGCAGCAGCTGCAACTGACACGCACAGGGGATGCGAACATGCCGGCGGCACGGATATCCGGAAACATCGTGATGGCACTCACTGCGGGTGGCCATTCATGAGGGCGATGCGCAGCCTTGCCTGCAGCACTGTACTGGCCCTGATCGTGGGTGGCGCTCACGTTGTTGCACCGGCACAGGCGCAGGATGCCCCCGATGAACCGGTGCAGTTGAACCTGGTGGATACCGATATCGGCGGCGTACTGCGCATGGCGGCGCGCTTCACCGGTCGCCAGTTCCTGGTCGACCCGCGGGTGACCGGCAAGATGACCGTGGTCTCTGATGGCCCGGTCAGCCGTACCCAGGCGTACCAGTTGCTGCTGGGCGCACTGCGCATGCGTGGCTTTGCCGTGGTCGAGAACGGCGGTGTCAGCCGGGTGGTGCCGCAGGCCGAGGCCAAGCTGCTCGGTGGCCGTGTGGGCGCGGGCGGGGCCGGCGGCGAGGTGGCCACGCGCACCTTCGCGCTGCGCTACGAGAATGCCGCCGCGCTGGTAGCGGTGCTGCGGCCGATGATCAGCCCGGACAATCCGATCACTGCCAACCCTGGCAACAACACCCTGGTGATCACTGACTATGCCGACAACCTCGAGCGCATCGCGCGGGTGATCGCCACCGTCGACACGCCGGCAGGCATGGACACCGACGTGGTCAAGCTGCAGCAGGGCATTGCCGTTGACGTGGCAGCGATGGTCGCACCGCTGCTGGATGCGCAGGGCGCCGAGCCCAGCCAGAAGGTGGTGGTGATGGCTGACCCCCGCAGCAACAGCGTGCTGCTGCGTTCCAGCAGCCCGGGCCGAACGCGCCTGGCGCGGCAGTTGGTGGAGAAGCTGGACCGCGCGCAGGACGAGTCCGGCAACCTGCATGTGGTCTACCTGCGCAATGCCCAGGCCAATCAGCTCGCCGGCGTGCTGCGCGGCGTGGTGGCCGGGCAGAGCGATGCACCGGCAATGGGCAGCAACGAAGGCATCACGCCACTGCCGGGTGACGCCAACCGCGCCACACCGGCGCAGCCGTCGCAGCCGCAGCAGGCCAAGACCGGTGGCAATGCGCTGGAATCGCAGCGGCTGGACCCGAACCGCCGCGACCCGATCGACGCCGGTAGCACCGGCTTCAGCCAGAACGGAATTTCGGTGCAGGCCGACGTGGCCACCAACACGCTGCTGATCTCCGCCCCCGAGCCGGTGTACCGCAACCTGCGGCGGGTGATCGACCAGCTCGACCAGCGCCGTGCACAGGTGCTGGTGGAAAGCCTGATCGTGGAGGTCAACCAGACCGACGCGGCCGAACTGGGCGTGCAGTGGATGCTGGGCAATGGCCGCACCTTCGGCGGCACCCACTTCGGCGGCACCACCGGTGGAAGCGGGCTGAACACCGCCGCACGCACCACCCTGGACGTGCTGCCCAAGGATGGTCTGAAGATCGGCGTGATCGACGGCACCATCAACCTGCCCGGCGTCGGCCAGATCCTCAACATGAAGGCGTTGGCCAACGCGCTGCAGAGCAAGGGCGGTGCCAACATCCTGTCCACGCCGAACCTGATGACGCTGGACAATGAAGCGGCCAGCATCATGGTCGGGCAGACCGTGCCGTTCGTCAGCGGCCGCTACGTGACCGACGGCGGTGGCGGCAGCAACAACCCGTTCCAGACCATCGTGCGCGAGGACGTGGGCCTGAAGCTGCGGGTGCGCCCGCAGATCTCCGAGGGCGGCACGGTGAAGCTGGACATCTACCAGGAAGTCAGCAGCATCGACGCGCAGAGCGCGAACAGCACGGCCGGCATCATCACCAACAAGCGCGCCCTGGATACCAGCGTGCTGCTGGACGATGGCCAGATCATGGTGCTGGGTGGCCTGCTGGAAGACAGCGTCAGCCATGGCCGTGACGCGGTGCCGGGGCTGGGAAAGATCCCGGTGCTGGGCGCCTTGTTCCGCAGTGATACGCGCAAGCGTTCCAAGACCAACCTGATGGTGTTCCTGCGCCCGCACGTGGTGCGTGATCCGGCCGCCGGCCAGCGCCTGACCCGCGACCGCTACGACTACATGCGCAACGCGCAGGCCGGTGCGCAGCCGGTGCAGAGCTGGGCGCTGCCGGCGCTGTCGGCACCGCAGCTGCCGCCGCAGGACCTGTCTGTACTCGGCCAGGGCAATGCGCGCGATGGCCAGGGCCAGCCGCTGCAGAACAGCAGCCTGGCGGCGCTGTACCCGTCCGGTGACGGCGATGCGCAGCTGGTGCAGTTCGCGCAGGGGTTGGACCCCGCGCGTGCCAGCCAGGGCGTGGCGCAGGTGCGGGCGCTGGGCCTGCAGGCCTATGCCGAGGCGACGCCCGGCGAGAGCGGGCAACGCCTGCGCGTGCGATTGCCGCGCGATCCGGCGACGCTGGACCCGGCGCTGCAGCAGCTGCGCGGGCTGGGCTATACGCCGGAACTGGTGATCGGGCCATGAGCGCCGCTGCGCCACTGCCGTACGCCTGGGTGCGCAGCCATGGCGTGATGCTGTCCGAAGTTGGCGGCGAGTCGGTGCTGCTGGGCACTGCCGAAACCGCGGCGTGGGCCGTGGCCGAACTGCGCCGTCGGCATGGTCCGCTGCCGTTCCAGGTACTGGATGCTGCGACCTGGCAGCAGCGGCTGGGTGAGCAGTACCGTGACGGCGGCGACGCCGCTGCCGTGGTCGGTGCTGCTGAAAGCGAAGTCGATCTGGACCGGCTGATGCAGGACATGCCGGAAGTCACCGATCTGCTGGACGCGCAGGACAATGCGCCGGTGATCCGCATGATCAACGCGCTGCTGGCACAGGCCGCACGCGATGGCGCCAGCGACCTGCACATCGAGCCGTTCGAGACCCACTCGGTGGTGCGCTACCGGGTGGACGGCACCCTGCGCGACATGGTGCAGCCGCGGCGCGCACTGCACGCGGCGCTGGTGTCGCGCATCAAGATCATGGCCCACCTGGACATTGCCGAGAAGCGGCTGCCGCAGGACGGGCGCATCGCGATCCGCGTGGGTGGGCGTCCGCTGGACATCCGTGTCTCCACGGTGCCGACCGGGCATGGCGAGCGTGCTGTGCTGCGCCTGCTGGAGAAGGATGCCGGCCGTCTGCAGCTGCAGCGGCTGGGCATGGCCGATGACACCCTGGCCACGTTCACCGGATTGATCCGGCAGCCGCACGGCATCGTGCTGGTCACCGGCCCGACCGGCAGCGGCAAGACCACCTCGTTGTATGCGGCGCTGGGCCAGCTCGACAGCAGCACCAGCAACATCCTCACAGTGGAGGACCCGGTGGAGTATGACTTCGCCGGCATCGGCCAGATTCAGGTCAACGCCCGTATCGGCATGAGCTTCGGCACGGCGCTGCGCGCGATTCTGCGCCAGGACCCGGACACCATCATGATCGGTGAGATCCGCGACCTGGAGACCGCGCAGATTGCGGTGCAGTCGTCGCTGACCGGCCATGGCGTGCTGGCCTCCCTGCACACCAACGACGCGATTTCGGCGGTGACGCGCCTGGCCGACATGGGCGTGGAACCGTTCCTGCTGGCCTCGTCGCTGCGCGGCGTGCTGGCGCAGCGGCTGGTGCGGCGGCTGTGCACGCAGTGCCGGCGCGCCGAGGTGGACGACGATGGCCGTACCGTGTGGCGTGCGGTCGGCTGCGCGGCCTGTGCCAACAGCGGCTACCGGGGGCGTACCGGCATCCACGAGCTGTTCGTGGTGGACGATCGCGTGCGTGCGCTGATCCATGAAGGGCAGGGTGAACCTGCGCTGCGCGAGGCGGCGCGGCGTGCCGGCATGCGGACCTTGCGCCAGGACGGCCAGCGTTGGGTCGACAGCGGGGTGACCACGCTGGAAGAGATCCTGCGCGTCACCGGCGACGACTGAGGCCTGCATGGCACTGTTCGACTACCAGGCTGCCAACGCGCAGGGCCGCATCGAGAAGGGTCAGCTGGACGCCGACAGCCCGCGCGGCGCACGCCAGCTGCTGCGCGGTCGCGGGCTGACACCCGTGCAGGTCAGCGCGGCGCGCGGTGCGGGCAGTGGCTGGGGCGCCCGCCGGCTGTCTGCCAGCGAGCTGGCCTGGGCCACGCGCCAGCTGGCCAGCCTGCTGGCCGCGAGCCTGCCGTTGGAAGCCGCATTGACTGCGGTGATCGAACAGGCCGAGCGCCCGCATGTGGCCCAGGCACTCACCGCCGTACGCGCCGACGTGCGTGCCGGCCAGCGCCTGACCGTTGCGCTGGCCGCGCGGCCGCGCGATTTCCCGCCGATCTATCGGGCGCTGGTGGGCGCAGGTGAAGACTCCGGTGACCTGGCGCGGGTGATGGAGCGCCTTGCCGACTACATCGAAGAACGCAACGCGCTGCAGGCCAAAGTACTGACCGCCTTCATCTACCCCGCGGCGATCAGCCTGGTGTCGGTGGCGATCGTGATCTTCCTGCTCAGCTACGTGGTGCCGCAGGTGGTGACCGCGTTCGTGCAGGCGCGGCAGACGCTGCCGATGCTGACCCAGGTGATGTTGGCGGCCAGTGCATTCGTTCGCAGCTGGGGAGTGGGGGCGGGGCTCGGCATCGCTGCGTTGGTGGTGGCATGGCGGTTGGCTCTGCGCAAGCCCGAGCTGCGCCTGCGCTGGGACGCGATGCTGCTGCGGGTGCCGATGGTCGGGCGTTTCGTACTGGGTGTGAACAGTGCGCGCTTTGCCTCGACGCTGGCGATCCTGCTGGATGCCGGTGTGCCACTGCTGCGTGCCTTGGAGGCGGCGCGGCAGACGCTTGGCAATGCGCTGCTGGCGCGCTGTGCCGATGATGTGTCCGCGCGCGTGCGCGAAGGTGCGGCGTTGGGTGCTGCGTTGAAGGTGCAGAAGGTGTATCCGCCTATCCTGGTGCACCTGGTGGCCAGCGGTGAGAAGACCGGCTCGCTGGCACCGCTGCTGGATCGTGCTGCACAGACGATCTCGCGCGAGATCGAACGTCGCGCGATGGCACTGACCGCGCTGCTGGAACCGACCATGATCCTGGTGATGGGCGGCGTGGTGCTGACGATCGTGCTGGCCGTGCTGATGCCGATCATGGAAATGAATCAATTGGTCCAGTGATGCGCAACGCGCATCACGGCACGCTTTCGATTCTCCACACAATCCTCCACACCTTTTTTCGATCTTCCACAGGTTTCTTAAGCGGCCTGTCATCGGCGCAGACCAGCATGGACACGTCGCCGCAGAGTGGGCTGGGAGGCCCTCGGCGGCAGCAGGCGTGTAGTGACCGTTCCTCCCTTGGCGTTTCCCTTCGCAGTAAACCCTTCAGGAGAAGATCATGAACAAGTACAAGACCCTGGCCGCGCTGGTTGCCACCGCGCTGCTCGCCACCGCCGGTGCCGCTTCGGCGCAGACTGCCGTCACCGGTGGCGGCGCCTCGCTGCCGGCCGACCTCTACAAGGGTTCGGCTGACAGCATCCTGCCGGCCAACTTCAGCTACGCCGTGACCGGCTCGGGTACCGGCAAGAAGGCCTTCCTGGAAAACAACTCGGCGCTGTTCTCCACCACCGGTACCGTGCACTTCGCCGGTAGCGATTCGGTGCTGAGCAGCACCGAGCTGAACACCTACAACAGCACCTACAACGTGTCCGGCGATGCCAACCGCTACGGCGCCCTGGTACAGATCCCGTCGGTGGCCACCTCGGTCACGATTCCGTTCAACAAGGCCGGTTCGGCCGTTGACCTGTCGGTGACCCAGATCTGCGGCATCTTCTCCGGCAAGATCAACAACTGGAGCCAGCTGGCGGGCCTAGGCCGTACCGGTGCCATCCAGGTTGTCTACCGTGGCGAGAGCAGCGGCACCAGCGAACTGCTGACCCGCTTCCTGACCAGCGCCTGCCAGCCGGCTGACGTGTCGGGCACCAACCTGAAGCTGGCCAACGGCGTGCCGGCGTTCTCGGTGCAGTCGACCTTCGCCAACCTGTTCACCAGCGTGCCGTCGAACTTCGTCGCTGCCCCGGCCACCGGCGGCACCGCGCTGTACAACGCTGTCTATGCCGTTGACGGCCGCGTCGGCTACGTCGGCCCGGACGTCATCCCGAGCCTGACCGATGCCACCAAGGTCGCCAAGGTCAAGAGCTTCTCGCCGGATGAAGTGAGCGTGCAGGCGACTCTGGAGACCGCTGCTCCGCCGACCGGCGCTGCTGCAGAGAACCCCGCCAACTGGGTGCCGGTGTTCGGCAACCCGAGCGCGGGCTATCCGATCGCTGGCTACACCAACTTCGTGTTCGGCCAGTGCTACAAGAACGCCACCGTGGGCGCCAATGTGCGCGGCTTCCTGACCCGCCATTACGGCAGCACCGTGGTCAACGGTGTGGAGCAGGGCCCGAACGACGACGCCATCCGCGCGCACAAGTTCATCCCGCTGACCAAGGCCTGGCGTGATGCCGTCCGCGCTCGTTTCGCCACCGCCACCAACGCCGGTGCGGTGAACAATCCGAGCACCTGCTCGGGAATCGGCCGTCCGCTGTAACTGCGACATAGAAGTGTTCTCCAGGTGCGCCGGCCGTCAGGCCGGC
>NZ_JAWJTG010000012.1:0-86447 GCF_032911605.1 Stenotrophomonas mexicanensis | reverse complement strand
GGAGTGCGGACCAACGGTCCGCACCCACCCCGGTCCGCACCCGCCAGAGGCAGGGGGGGCCGGCGGTCAGCCCTTGGCCTGCGCGGCGCGCTGCGCGTTGTAGCGCTCACCGACAATCGACACTTCATCCAGCGCCTGCGCGATGCGTTGCAGTTCCTCCGGCGCCAACTGCAGGTCGGCCGCGCCCAAGTTTTCTTCCAGGCGATGGACCTTGGTGGTGCCCGGAATCGGCACGATCCACGGTGCCTGCGCCAGCAGCCAGGCCAGCGCCACCTGAGCCGGCGTCGCGCCACGTGCGGCAGCAATCGTGCTGATGCGATCAACCAGTGCCTGGTTGGCACGACGCGCTTCCACTTCGAAACGCGGCACGGTGTTGCGGAAGTCGTTGGCGTCGAAGGTGGTATCGGCGTTGATCGCGCCGGTCAGGAAGCCACGGCCCAGCGGGCTGAACGGCACGAAGCCGATACCCAGTTCCTGCAACGTCGGCAACAGTTCGCGCTCCGGCTCACGCCACCACAGCGAGTACTCGCTCTGCACGGCGGCCACCGGCTGCACTGCATGGGCGCGACGCACGGTGGCGGCACTGGCCTCGGACAGGCCGAAGTGGCCGACCTTGCCTTCGGCGATCAGGTCGCGCACGGTACCGGCCACATCCTCGATTGGCACGTTGGGGTCGACGCGGTGCTGGTAGAACAGGTCGATATGGTCGGTGCGCAGGCGCTTGAGGCTGGCCTCCGCCACCGCGCGGATGTTCTCGGGACGGCTGTCCAGCCCGGTATCGACGCGCGCATCCTTGAAGCCGAACTTGGTGGCGATCACCAGCCTGTCGCGGTACGGCGCCAGCGCCTCGCCGAGCAGGTCTTCGTTGGTGTAGGGGCCATACACTTCGGCGGTGTCGAAGAAGGTCACGCCACGCTCGACGGCGGCCTGCAGCAGGGCGATGCCCTGGCCCCGCTCCACCGGTTGGCCGTAGCCATGGCTCAGGCCCATGCAGCCCAGGCCGAGGGCGGAAACCTTCAGGCCACTGCGGCCCAGTTCACGTGTCTGCATCGTCGTGCTCCAGAGGGGGAGCGCTGACGATACGCCTGCAGAGCCCACGGATTGAATGGGCAGCATTGCAGTTGGTCATGACTGGAATTCATCAATGCGCGGAGCCGCCCGCCCGTAGAGTCGAGCTTGCTCGACTCGACAAGAACAGTCGAGCAGGCTCGACGCTACGGAACCCCCAGGTCACCGGATCTCGGAAATCTCCACGCCATCCAGCCCCTGCGACAGGGTGCGGGCGTCGCCGCCCTGGCTGAGCTTGATGCGCAGGCGCACCTCGTTCTGCGAATCGGCGTAGCGCAGCGCGTCCTCGTAGCTGATCTCGCCCGCCTGGTACAGCTCGAACAGGCTCTGGTCGAAGGTCTTCATACCCAGCTGGACCGAATCCTTCATCACTTCCTTCAGCTTGTGGATCTCGCCGTCGCGGATGTAGTCCTGCACCAGCGGCGTGCCCAGCAGGATCTCCATCGCCACCTTGCGCGAGCGGCCATCGGGCGACGGCACCAGCTGCTGCGCAACCACGCCCTTCAGGTTCAGCGACAGGTCCATCAGCAGCTGGTTGCGGCGGTCTTCCGGGAAGAAGTTGACGATGCGGTCCATCGCCTGGTTGGCGTTGTTGGCATGCAGGGTGCACAGCACCAGGTGGCCGGTTTCGGCAAACGCGATGGCGTGGTCCATGCCTTCGCGGGTACGCACCTCGCCGATCATGATCACGTCCGGCGCCTGGCGCAGGGTGTTCTTCAACGCGGCTTCCCAGCTGTCGGTATCGATGCCGACTTCGCGCTGGGTGATGATGCAGCCCTCGTGCTTGTGCACGAATTCGATCGGGTCTTCGATGGTGATGATGTGGCCAGTCGAGTTCTGGTTGCGGTAACCGATCATCGCCGCCAGCGAGGTCGATTTACCGGTACCGGTGGCACCGACGAACAGGATGATGCCGCGCTTGGTCATCGCCAGCGTCTTGATGATCGGCGGCAGGCTCAGCTCTTCCACGGTCGGAATGCGCGTCTCGATGCGACGCAGCACCATGCCGACCTGGTTGCGCTGGTAGAAGCAGCTGACACGGAAGCGGCCGACACCGGACAGGCCGATGGCGAAGTTGCACTCATGGGTCTTTTCGAATTCCTCGCGCTGCGCCGGGGTCATCACGTTCAGGACCAGGTCGCGGCTCTGCTGCGGGGTCAGTGGTGTCTGGGTGATCGGCGAAATCTTGCCGTTGACCTTCATCGCCGGCGGCATGCCCGCGGTGATGAACAGGTCCGAGGCGCGCTGGTGCGCCATCAGCTTGAGGAACGAAGTGAAATCGATGGTGGTCGCGGTGGTGTTCACGGCGGGCTCCCAATGGGGCATGTACCAGGAAACGGTCGGAGGCGGAAACGGCGCGGGAACGGCGGCGCACTGGCGCCCGCCGCCCCGTTGCTGCCCGCCTTACTCGAACAGGCGCTTGTCCTTGGCGTAGTCGCGGGCCTGGTTGCGGGTGATCAGGCTGCGCTTGACCAGGTCCTGCAGGTGCTGGTCCAGGGTCATCATGCCGTACTGCTGGCCGGTCTGGATGGCCGAATACATCTGCGCCACCTTGTCCTCGCGGATCAGGTTGCGGATGGCCGGGGTGCCGACCATGATTTCCCACGCAGCGGTGCGGCCGCCGCCGACCTTCTTCAGCAGTGCCTGCGAGATCACCGCACGCAGCGACTCGGACAGCATCGAACGCACCATCGGCTTTTCGCCGGCCGGGAACACGTCGATGATACGGTCGATGGTCTTGGCCGCCGAGCTGGTGTGCAGAGTGCCGAACACCAGGTGGCCGGTTTCCGCGGCGGTCAGTGCCAGGCGGATGGTTTCCAGGTCACGAAGTTCGCCGACCAGGATGATGTCCGGGTCTTCACGCAGTGCCGAGCGCAGCGCTTCGTTGAAGCCATGCGTATCGCGGTGCACTTCGCGCTGGTTGATCAGGCACTTCTGCGAGGTGTGCACGAATTCGATCGGATCCTCGACGGTGAGGATGTGGCCGTATTCGTTTTTGTTGATGTAGTCGATCATCGCCGCCAGCGTGGTCGACTTGCCCGAGCCGGTCGGGCCGGTCACCAGGATCAGGCCCTGCGGCTGCTGGATCACTTCGCGGAACAACGGCGGGCAGGCCAGGTCCTCGAGGGTGAGCACCTCGGACGGAATGGTACGGAACACCGCACCGGCGCCGCGGTTCTGGTTGAACGCGTTGACACGGAAGCGCGCCAGCGACGGGATCTCGAAGGAGAAGTCCACTTCGAGGAATTCCTCGTAATCGCGGCGCTGCTTGTCGGACATGATGTCGTACACCAGCGCGTGGACCTGCTTGTGGTCCAGGGCTGGGATGTTGATCCGGCGCACGTCGCCGTCCACGCGGATCATCGGCGGCAGGCCTGCGGACAGGTGCAGGTCGGACGCTTTGTTCTTTACGGAAAACGCCAACAGCTCGGCGATATCCATGAGCGGCTACTCCCCAATAACGGCTTCGACTGGAAGGATCTTTCCCCGGGCGGCAGTATAGCCTCCTGATTCAACGGAACGCGTTACGTGGCCACTCCCCTGCCCCAGATCCTGAGCAACCTGCACGCCGCCGCCGAGGCCGCTGGCAGGCCCGACCCACGCCTGCTGGCGGTGTCCAAGACCCAGCCGGCCGAGGCCGTGGCCGCGCTGGCCGCACAGGGCCAGCACGCCTTCGGCGAGAACTACGTGCAGGAAGCACTGGCCAAGATGCAGGCGCTGCAGCACCTGGCGCTGGAATGGCACCTGATCGGCCACCTGCAGTCGAACAAGGCCGATGCCGTGGCCAGCCATTTCGACTGGGTGCAGAGCGTGGACCGTTCCAAGCTGGTGACCGCGCTGGCACGCCATCGCCCGGCCGCGCGTGGCCCGCTGAACGTACTGATCCAGGTCAACATCGACGATGAATCCAGCAAGCATGGCTGTGCACCGGAAGAAGTGGATGCACTGGCCGCCGCGATTGCCGCCGAACCCAGCCTGCGCCTGCGTGGCCTGATGGCGATTCCCGCACCGTGGCCGGAAGCGGAGCGCCGTCGGGATGCATTCGTGCGCATGCGCACACTTTTCCAGTCGCTGGCTGCCCAGCACGCGCGGATCGACACGCTGTCGATGGGCATGAGCAGCGACTACGCCGAAGCCATCGCCGAGGGTGCCACCCTGGTGCGCATCGGCACCGCCCTGTTCGGCGCCCGCCCGGGCCCGGCCTGATTTTCCAAGGAGACTTCCATGGCAGCTGATTCCATCACCTTCATCGGCGGCGGCAACATGGCCCGCAGCCTGATCGCCGGCCTGATCCGCCAGGGCGTGCCTGCCGCGCACATCCACGTGGCCGAACCAGTGGCCGCATTGCGCGAGTCACTGGCTGCCGACTTCGGCGTGCAGGTGCACGACAACGCCGCTGATGCCGCCGCACAGGGCAATACCTGGCTGCTGGCGGTGAAGCCGCAGGTACTGCGCGATGTATGCCAGTCGCTGCAGGCGCTGGCACAGGCGAGCCAGCCGCTGGTGGTGTCCATTGCCGCCGGCATCACCAGCGCGCAGCTGGAACGCTGGCTGGGCGGCAATCTTCCGGTGGTGCGCGCGATGCCCAACACCCCCGCCCTGCTTGGCGCCGGCGTGACCGGCCTGTATGCCACGCCATCGGTGGATGCACAGCAGCACGCGCGCGCCGAACAGGTGCTGGCCAGTGCCGGGCGCACGGTGTGGATCGACAGCGAATCGCTGATGGATTCGGTCACCGCGGTCTCCGGCAGTGGGCCGGCCTATGTGTTCCTGCTGGCCGAAGCGATGGAAGCGGCGGGTATCGCACAGGGCCTGCCTGCAGAAGCGGCGCGCACGCTGGTGGTGCAGACCCTGCTGGGTGCCTCGCGCATGCTCGATGAAGCCGGCGAAAGCCCGGCCGAACTGCGTCGCCGCGTGACCTCGCCGAACGGCACCACCCAGGCCGCGATCGAGAGCTTCCAGGCCGGTGGTTTCGAGGCGCTGGTGGACACCGCGCTGCGCGCCGCGCAGGTACGTGGGCAGGAACTGTCTGCGGCGAATGATTGATCCCGATGTGTGCCGACCAACGGTCGGCACCTACCGTCATCCACGCGTGGCGTGGATGCTCACTGCCCCAATGTGGCCATGACGAAATCGACGAAGCACTGCAGGCGCGGACGCGGCCGTCGATCCGGCAGGTAGATCAGGTGCATCGGTCGCGGTTCCGGCAGGTAGTCGCGCAGCAGGGGCTTCAACCGCCCGGCCGCGATTTCGCCGGCCAGCAGCGCGGTCGGCTGCAGCACCAGCCCTGCGCCGGCCACGGCGGCCTCGCGCAACGCGACACCATCATTGCAGGTCAGGCGCGCTTCCCAGTCCACCTGTTCGCCGTTGGCCAGCTGCCAGCCATGGCCGCCGCGCCAGGCTAGGTGGCTCAGGCAGTCATGCCCGGCCAGATCCCCAGGGGTGCGCGGCGTGCCACGCCGGCGCAGATAGGACGGTGCCGCGCACAGGCTCATCGCGTACGGCGGCAACGGCCGCGCCACCACTTCCTGTGACGGCAGCGGCCCAACGCGGATTGCCACGTCGAAGCCATCCTCGATCAGGTCCACGCGGCGGTTGCTCAGGTCCAGCTCGATGTTCAACTGCGGCTGCGCGCGCAGCAGGCCGGCCAGTTGTGGCGCCAGCACACAACTGCCCCAGGTGGTTGGCGCGCTGACCCGCAGCAGTCCGCGGGGTTGTACCTGCAGGCCGGCCACGTCCGCCTCCGCCTGCTGCACCTGCTCCAGCACCTGCCGGCACCCGGCCAGGTAGGCGCTGCCGGCTTCGGTCAGGCGCTGGCGGCGGGTGTTCCGTTGCAGCAGCGCGGTACCCAGGTGCGCCTCCAGTTGCTGGATGTACTTGCCGACCATCACCGCCGACACCTGCAGCTGTTCGGCAGCTCCTGCAAAGCTCCCGGACTCGGCCACGGCGACGAAGGCCTGCATGCAGCGAAGGGTATCCATTGCTAATCCATAGTTAGGAATCTGCGAAGCATACGCCGCTTACCTAACCCCACTGTGAGGGCGCAGACTGCGCTCATTCCCCCTCTCGCAAGGAACGGCCATGAAGATTCTCCTCGTCGGTGCCAGCGGCACCCTCGGCCAGGCAGTCGCCCACCAGCTCGGCCAGCTGCATCAGATCCTCGCCGCCGGCCGCAACAGCGGTGAGCTGCGCGTCGACCTGACCGACGACGCCAGCGTCGCCGAACTGTTCTCGCGCACCGGTCCGGTCGATGCAGTGATCTCCACCGCTGGCAAGCTGCACTTCGGTCCGCTGAAGGACATGACACCCGAGCAGTTCAACCTCGGCCTGCAGGACAAGCTGCTGGGCCAGGTGCGGCTGGCACTGGTCGCCCAGCACCACCTCAACGCCGGCGGCTCGATCACCCTGACCAGCGGCATCGTCAGCGCACAGCCGATCCGCGATGGCGTCAACGCCACCTCGGTGAATGCCGCACTGGAAGGCTTCGTGCGTGCCGCCGCGCTGGAGCTGCTGCCGCGTGGCCTGCGCATCAACGTGGTCAGCCCGAACGTGCTGATCGAATCGATGGCGGCTTACGGCCCCTATTTCCCAGGCTTCGAAGCGGTGAGCGCGCAGCGCGCAGCGCTGGCCTTCCAGCGCGCGGTGGAAGGCATCCAGAGCGGCGAGACGATCACGGTCTGGTAAGAAAAAAGGGGACGGAGGGGATTAAGTCGTTAATGCACAAACGACATAATCCCCTCCGTCCCCTTTTCGCGGGTCACTCCCAGCGCATCGGGCCGTCGCCGCGTTCGCCGAGGACGTCTTCGGGGTTGGCCAGGCGGCAGCGCTGCAGCGACAGGCAGCCGCAGCCAATGCAGCCGGTCAGTTCATCGCGCAGCAGTTCCAGCATGTGGATGCGCTCCTCCAGCTCGGTGCGCCAGCGCGCGGACAGCTTGGCCCAGTCGGCCTTGGTCGGCGCGCGGCCCTCGGGCAGGCTTTCGAAGGCACGGCCGACAGCTTCCAGTGGCATGCCCACCCGTTGCGCGACGCGGATCACGGCCAACCGTCGCAGCACGTCACGGCTGTAGCGCCGCTGGTTGCCCGAGGTGCGCAGGCTGCTAATCAGCCCCTTGCGCTCGTAGAAATGCAGCGCGGAAACCGCCACGCCACTGCGCTGGGAGACTTCGCCAACGCTGAGTTCCTGGGAAACCATTGCTTGACCTAAACTGCAGTTGAGGTGGCATGCTGCTATCTTCGCCGCCAGTTGACAAGCGCGGCCCGCATCTGGCTCGTATGTCCCCCACTCTTTCGCCCGCCGACGCCCGTGCGCCGGCTGATACGTCGATCCTGTCTCCCCGCTATCGCGCCACCACCATCGGCATGGTGGCACTGGTGGCGCTGCATGCCTTCGAGGCCCTGGCGGTGGCGGCCGCCATGCCGACCGTGGCCGAGGCGCTGGATGGCCTGCGCCTGTATGCGCTGGCCTTTGGCGGCACCCTGGCCAGCAGTGTCATCGGCATGACCCTGGCCGGACGCTGGGCCGACCGCCATGGCCCCGCCAGGCCACTGTGGTACGGCCTGGCCTGCTTCGTGCTGGGCCTGCTGCTGGCCGGCTTTGCGATGCGGATGGGCATGCTGGTGGCCGGGCGCCTGCTGCAGGGCCTGGGTGCGGGCGCGATCTCGGTTTCACTGTACGTGATGGTCGGGCGCAGCTATCCCGAGCACCTGCGCCCGAAGGTATTCGCCGCGTTCTCGGCCGGCTGGGTGGTGCCGTCGATGATCGGCCCCGCGCTGAGCGGGTTGATCGTGCAGCATCTCGGCTGGCGCTGGGTGTTCCTGGCCGTACCACTGCTGGCGGTCCCGGCCGCGCTGCTGCTGCGCCCGGCGCTGGCGCGCATGCAACCGAGCGATGCAGGAAACAGCGACGATGGTCGCGGCAACGTGGTGCGCTGGGCCGGCGGTGCTTCGCTGGCGGCGCTGCTGCTCTACTTCGGCGGCCATCAGCAGGGCCTGCCTGCGCTGCTCTGCATCGGCGTGGCCATGCTTGCGCTGCTGTTCTGCGTGCACCGCCTGTTGCCAGCCGGCACGTTGCTGCTGCGCCGCGGACTGCCCAGCGTGATCGCCCTGCGCGGCATCGCGGCGGCCGCATTCTTCGCCTGTGAGGCCTACCTGCCACTGCTGTTGCAGCGCGAACGCGGGCTCTCGCCCAGCTGGGCCGGTGCCGTGCTCAGTCTTGGTGCACTGGGCTGGTTCGCCGGTTCATGGCTGCAGGGCCACCAGCAGCGCGGCTGGTCACGCCAGCAGCTGCTGCGCGTTGGCACACCGCTG
Organism: Stenotrophomonas mexicanensis; assembly: GCF_032911605.1. Lineage (NCBI taxonomy): Bacteria > Pseudomonadati > Pseudomonadota > Gammaproteobacteria > Lysobacterales > Lysobacteraceae > Stenotrophomonas > Stenotrophomonas mexicanensis. Next base: position 78,071 of record NZ_JAWJTG010000012.1, on the reverse strand, counting down.
ATGACGATCGGTATCGCCGCCACACTGGCCGTGTTGTTCAATCCGGTGCCGCTGCCCGTGGCGCTGGTCGGCTGGGCGGTGACCGGCTTCGGCATGGGCATGATCTACGCCAGCTTGTCGGTGCTGACGCTGTCGTTGTCCGCACCGCACGAGCAGGGTGCCAACACCTCGGCGCTGCAGTTGAGCGAGGCGCTGTCGGTGACCACCGCGCTGGCGGTTTCCGGTGCGCTGTTCGCGCTGTTCGTGGAAGCCGCGCCACACACCGGCTATCTGCTGTGCCTGGCGATCACCTTCGGCCTGGCGCTGCTGGCCACGGTAATCGCGCGGCGGGTGTAGCACCGCCGCATTGCGGGATTGCCGGCCAGCGGCCGGCACTACCGGCTGCCGGTCCCCATGTCATCGATATCCCGGTGCAGGATGCGCCTCACCTCCAGCACCGCCTGCGGGGTTTCCTGCACGCTGTGGCCGGAGATGATCACCTTCTCCGACAGCGCGCCCGGCAGATGTGCGCTCCAGTACGGCACCAGCCCATCATCGGATTTCTCCACCGGCAGCTCCGGCTTGCGCTGGGCGATGATCGAGTGGTACTTCAGGCCCGCCTCAATCGGCAGCTGTGCGGCGGCCTTCACGAACGGATCGCTGGCCTTGAGGTTGTCGATGCTGTTCGGGATCTTCGGCTTGGCGGTGCCATCGACCTGCTGCTCGGCCTGCGCCAGCGCCATGAACACGTCCTCGAACTTGCCGAGGATTGTCAGCGGCAGGCGTACCAAGCGACCAATCAGGCGACCGACCTTGTTGCCGGCAATGTCGGTGCCCTGGTGCGGCGCGGCGATGAAGATCGCACGCTCCACGTTCGGCTGTGCCTTGAAATGCAGCAGCGGACCCAGCTTGTTCTGCACCCGCTTCAGCCGTTCCCCCTTCAGGTCGTAGTTGGCCAGCAGGTCGTTCCACAGTACATCGCCGGAATCGCTCACCAGCAGGCGCGCCAGCACGCCGCCCATGCTGTGACCGATGTAGACCATGTCCTTCGACGCACGCGTGCTGCCGTTGGGATCGAAATGCTTCAGCGTGTCGTTGAATGCATTGGCGATCTCGTAGCGGTTCAGCGCGATCGGCGCATTGGTCGGGTAATAGACCTGCCACACCTGGAACTGCTGGCGCAGCTCGGGGTCACCCATGATCTCGTTGGCCAGGTTCACCCACGCTTCCGGGCTGCTGGCCAGGCCGTGCAGCATGAAGATGATGCGGCGGTTCGGGTCCCACGGCTGCATCAGGTAGATGTGCGGCTCGCCGATGCCCTCGCTCATGCCGAACAGGGTGCGCAGCGACTGCCGGGCGAAGCCACTCTGCGCCAGCCACAGGCCGTAGGCGGCAGTGAAGTTGCCGGCCAGCGGTACCTGCTCACCGTGCAGAGTGATGCGCTCGGTCGCTTCCGGCGAATAGGCATCCAGCTCGACCCGGCGCGTGCGCATCACGTCTTCCAGGCTGCTGCCCTCGAACCGCAGCAGTGCGGTGACGTTGATCGAGGACATCTCACTGAACTCGGGCACCGAATCGTCATGGCGGTGGCGGCGGCCACGACGCTCGTCGTCCTCGTCGTCCTGCGCGGTTTCAGCCTTCGGGCCGTCGGGCGCGATCACTGGCGCGACCAGTTTCGGCGGGTCCATCACCATCACCAGTTCGGCACCGAAGCCATCGCGGCGATAGGTGCTACGCAGGCCAACGAAGCTGACCGTTCCCGCTGGCACCAGCTGCGCCGGAATGCTCTTCAGACCCAGCTGCTGGTAGTTGGAGGCCAGCGACCAGCTACCGACCGTGAGCGGCTTCGTATAGTCCTCGCCGGCCAGTGCGGCGGCACGCGCGCGCACGAACAACACCACCGCCGCCTTTTCGGCCGCGTAGTTGTAGTAGTCGCGCACCTGCGTCTGCCGGTCCTCGAAGGCCCGGTCGGACGGTGAGCGGCCACTGTAGAACAGGTAGGCATAGGCATAGCGCGCGGCTTCCAGCCAGGCATCCAATGCCGCATCGCTCATCGGCGGGTCGCCTGCGGCGGTCTTCTTTGGCGTCATCGCCAATGCAGCCTTCACCCACAGCTCGGACAGCGCCGACAGCCGCTGCTCGACATTGAGGTCGTCGGTCATCAGCAACGTGCTGCGGCAGACCAGGAAGTCCTTCTCGCACTGCGATTCGTCCAGGCCCGCTGCGCTGAGCGTTTCACGCGCGGCGGGGCTGAGCTTGCCAGTGTTGAGCACATCCGCGCGCTTGTTGACCAGTGAATCACTGGATTTGACCTGCTTGACGGTGACCATCGCGCAGCCGCTGCTGCCCAGCAGCAGGAAGGCGGCGAACAACACCGGCAGCAGGCGCTGCCAGCGGGTCAGAAAGAGTTGGGTCATTACTGCGGGTCCTGCTCGGTGCCGGGCACGCCCTGGCGGATCACGGTGGAGAAATGCTCGCCATCACCCAGGTCCAATGCGCGCTGGGTGATGCGGCCCTTGTCGTGCAGCTCTGCGTACGGCACGCCCGGCGTGAGTGCACCGACCTCCTGCGCGTACTCGGCCAGATAGCCGGACAGCAGCAGCCGATAGTCCAACGGCAGGCGCGGTGCGATGTGGCGGGCCAGGTCGAAGACGATGGTCGTGCAGTTGCTGGTCAGCGTGTTGTAGAAGCCCGGCTTGGCATCCAGTTCACGCGCCTGTTCGATGTACGCGGCGAACAGTTCCTTCAGCTGCGCGCGGTCCATGCCATGCAGGCGGTACAGGTAGACATCTTCGCCACGCGCATTGGTGCGGGTGCGGATGATGTCGGTCTCCTCCGAAGCCACCAGGGTCATCTCGAACTTGCGGAAGAAGCCGCCCAGCGCTGAGAACGACTCACCGCGCTCCTTGCGGATCTCCAGCGAGAACACCACGTGGCGACCATCCTCGAAACCGAACGAGATCAGCGTGTGGGCGATCGCCGGGCCCATCCAGTACGACAGCACCAGGTCGGCCGAGCGCAGCTGGTCCAGGTCGTACTCACGCCGTACCCAGTGCGCGTCGTAGTCGGTTTCACTGCGCCAACTGAAGTCGCGCACGTTGTCCAGCACCACATGGCGCCCGTCGAAGGACACCACATGCAGGCGCTGGGCCACGTCGTCGGCCCATACGCGGTCCTGGCGCGGGGTCAGCAGCAGCCACCACAGGCCGGCCAACGCCAGCGCCACACCGAATGCCGTGCCGAGGCGGCGGGAGGCACGTCCCCGCGCGACCCGCCACGACGCCCACAGCGCCACCAGCAGCCACAGCACGGCCACGCCGGTGGCCAGCCAACCCGGCCCCGGCAGCTGGTAGGCCAGCAGCCCGCTCACCCACAGCGCCGCCAGCGCCATGGCACTCCCTGTCGTCCAACGTCCTGCGGCGTTCACTGGCATCCTGTCGCGGTCTCGAAGCCGCATAGTTAGCCACAAGCGGGTTCACCGTGGCATCTACGGACCGTTCAGGCTGGGCAGCGCACCGTCGGCGGCGGCCTCTGCGGCCAGGTTCACTTCACAGGAGCAACGATGGGCATCACTTCCGTGGCCGGCGTTCCGGTCCAATCCCGGCACCGAGCCACCTGCCACTGCGGCACGGTCGAACTGCTGCTGGACCTGCCGGACGGTATTGTCGAACCCCGCCGCTGCGACTGCTCGATGTGCCGGCGCCGGGGGGCCATTGCCGCCAGCGTCAGCCGCGCGGGCCTGCAGGTGGTGCGCGGGCAGAACCACCTGCAGCTGTACCAGTTCAACACCCATGTGGCCGAGCACTATTTCTGCGGTATCTGCGGCATCTACACCCACCACCGGCGGCGCTCCAATCCCGACCAGTACGGCTACAACGTGGCCTGCCTGGAGGGCATCGACCCGTTCGCGCTGGGCGTGATACCGGTCAACGACGGGGTCAACCACCCGGCCGACCGCCGCACCTAGTGGCGGGTGCGCCGTGGCGGTGCGGCGACCTTCTGCCACGGTGCCATGCCACTGCGCCCGGCGCGCGCCGGGCGCTTCAGCCAGGGCCGTCGCGGCGCGGCCTGCGGCTGCGCTTCGACCGGGGCAGGTAACGGCCTGCGGCCAGGCCAGAGATGGTCGAGCAGCCACATGGCAGGTCTCCGTGGGGGACGGGGACGACCTACGCTAGCGGCACCTGGGCAAAGAACGGGTGAGGGTGCTGCGGCAGCCAGATGACAGCCGCGCCCCCCTCAGTCCTGCGGCCGTGACCGGCCCAGGCGGCGCACCAGCACGAAGAACAACGGCACCAGCACCACTGCCAGCACCGTGCCGGAGACCATGCCGCCGATCACGCTCATGCCGATTTCACGGCGGCTGACTGCGCCCGCGCCGGTGGCCAACGCCAACGGGATCACACCGGCCACGAAGGCCAACGACGTCATCACGATCGGGCGCAGGCGCAGGCGTGCGCCCTGCAGTGCTGCTTCCACCGCTGAACTACCAGCGCGATAGCGTGCCTCGGCAAACTCCACGATCAGGATCGCGTTCTTGGCCGACAGGCCGATGATCGTCAGCAGACCCACCTGGAAGTAGATGTCGTTGACGAACCCGGCCGCGGTAGTCGCCAGCACCGTACCAATCACGCCCAATGGGATCACCAGCACCACTGCCACCGGCACCGTCCAGCTCTCATAGAGCGCTGCCAGACACAGGAAGATGAAGGCAATGGAGGCGATGTACAGCCACAACGTCTGGTTGCTGGCCAGTTGTTCCTGGTAGGACAGGCCACTCCACTGCAGGTCGAACCCGGGTTGATCGGCAACCAGCGCCTGCATGCGCTGCATCGCCTCGCCCGAGCTGCGGCCTTCGGCAGCGCTGCCCTGGATCTGCATCGCCGGCAGGCCGTTGAAGCGCTGCTGCAGTTGCGGCCCGCGCGCCCAGTGGCTGCTGGCGAAACTGGCAAACGACGCCATCTGGCCGTTGCCACCGCGCACATACCACTGGCCGATGTCGTCGGGCACGCTGCGGTAGGGCTGGTCGCCCTGCATGTAGACCCGCTTGACCCGGCCACGGTCGAGGAAATCGTTGATGTAACTGCCGCCCCAGGCCGCCGACAGCGTGGAATTGATGTCGGCCTGGGCCAGGCCCAGTGCGCTGGCCTGGGCATGGTCGATGTCCAGCCGCAGCTCGGCCTTGTCGCCCAGACCGTTCAGGCGCACCGAGGTGAGCCCGTCGTCTTCGCCGGCCGCGCGCACCACCTGTTCCTGCGCCGCCTGCAGGGCCACGCGCCCGGCCGCGCTGGTGTCCTGCAGCCACAGTTCGAAGCCGCTGGACTGGCCCAGTCCACGCACCGCCGGCGGTGCCAGTACATTGACCTTTGCATCCGGCAAGCGGCGGAAGTAGGCATTGGCTCGCGTGATGATCGCCGCAGCGGTGTTGTCGCCCGTGCGCTCATCCCAGGGCTTCAGTGCGAGAAAGCCCTGCCCGGCGTTCTGGCCGGTGCCGGCATTGTTGCGGCCGACCACCACGAACACCACATCCAGGTTCTGCTTTTCGTGCTCCATGAAGTAGCGGCTGATCTGCTCGCCCAATGCTTCGGTACGCGCCATCGGCGTGCCTTCCGGCGTGGAGAACTGGAAGGTTACCTGGCCCTGGTCTTCCACCGGCAGGAAGCCGGTCGGCATCCGCGCGTACAGCGCGACCATGGCGACCACCAGCAGCAGGTAGAACGCCATCCAGCGCCGCGGCCGGGTAACGACGCCACCGAGCTTTCCCTGGTAGGCCAACTGGCTGCGCTCGACGCCCCGGTTGAACGCCCGGAAGAAACGACCCTGTGGCTTCTGCGCCGAAGACGGCTTGAGCAGGGTCGCGCACAGCGCCGGGGTCAGCGTCAGCGCCACCAGCGCCGACAATGCCATGGCTGATGCAATCGTGATCGAGAACTGCCGGTAGATGATGCCGGTGGAACCACCGAACAGCGCCATCGGCAGGAACACCGCGCCCAGCACCACGGTGATGCCGATCAACGCGCCGGTGATCTCGCCCATCGATTTTTCGGTCGCTTCGCGCGGTGGCAGATGCTCGTCGTGGATGATGCGCTCCACGTTCTCCACCACCACGATCGCATCGTCGACCAGCAGGCCGATCGCCAGCACCATCGCGAACAGGGTCAGTGTGTTGATGGTGAATCCGGCAACGGCCAGCACGCCGAAGGTGCCCAGCAGCACCACAGGCACCGTGATCGCCGGAATCAGCGTGGCGCGCAGGTTCTGCAGGAACAGGAACATCACCACCACGACCAGCACGATGGCTTCGATGAGGGTATGGATGACCCCCTCGATCGAGACCCGCACGAACGGTGTGCTGTCACGCGGGTAGGCCACCTGCAGGCCGGGCGGGAAAGTCGGCCGCAGCCGTTCGATCTCCGCGCGCACCGCATCGGCCGTGGCCAACGCATTGGCGCCGGAGGCCAGGGTGACCGAGAAGCCAGCCGCCGGATAGCCATTGAGATAGCTGCTGGTCTGGTAGTTCTCCGCGCCGATCTCGACCCGTGCGACGTCGCCCAGCAACACCGCCGCGCCATTGGGCAGCGTGCGCAGGATGATCGCGCGGAACTGTTCGGGCGTCTGCAGGCGCGACTGCGCGGTGACCGTGGCGTTGAGGCTCTGCGTCGGGCTGGACGGCATCGCGCCCAGCTCACCCGCCGTCACCTGGGTGTTCTGCGCCTGGATCGCAGCGCGAACGTCCGAGGGCATCAGGTCATAGGCGCGCAGCTTGTGCGGGTCCAGCCACACGCGCATTGCGTAAGCCGAGCCGAACACGTTGATCTCGCCGACACCGGGAATGCGGCTGATCGGATCCTGCACATTGCTGACAAGGAAATCGGAGACGTCCACGCGCTCCATGCGCCGGCTGGTGTCGTACAGCGAGACCACCATCAGCGAATCGCCCTGCGACTTGGCGACCGTCACGCCCTGCTGCTGCACTTCCTGCGGCAGCCGGTTGATCGCCTGATTGACGCTGTTCTGCACCTGCACCTGGGCGATATCCGGGTTGGCGCTCTGGTCGAAGGTGACCGTGATGCGCGCCTGCCCGGACGAGGAACTGGTGGACGAGAAATACAGCAGGTGGTCGATGCCCTTGATCTGCTGCTCGATCACCTGGGTGACGCTGTCTTCCACCGTCTGCGCCGAGGCACCGGTGTAGTTGGCGGTGATGTTGACCTGCGGCGGCGCGATGTCCGGGTACTGCTCCACCGGCAGCTGGGTCACCGCGATGGTGCCGAAGGCCATGATGCAGATCGCCAGGACCCAGGCGAATACCGGGCGATGGATGAAGAAGCGCGGCAGCATCTGCTCAGTCCTTCCCGACCGGTGCCGGTGCCGGCTTCACCCGCACCGTCATGCCATCGGCCAGGCCCTGCGCGCCGGCCACCACCACCTGCTCGCCGGCGGCCAGGCCATCAAGGACCAGCCACTGGTCGCCGATCGCACGCGCGGTGCGGAACAGCCGCAGCCGCGCCTTGCCGTCCTTGTCCACCAGCCACGCCTGTGCCTCGCCCTTGGGGCTGCGGTCGACCGCCGCCTGTGGCACCAGCAGCGCCTGCTGGCGGGTTCCCTGCCCCACCAGCGCGCGCACGTACATGCCCGGCAGCAGCTGCCCATCCGGGTTGGGGAAACGCGCGCGAAGGGTGATGCTGCCGGTTTCCTGCTGCACGTCCACGTCGGCAAATTCCAGCGTGCCGGGCAGCGGGTAGTCGGTGCCATCGGACAGGCGCAGCCGCACCGGTGCTGTGTCGGCCTGCACGCCACCGTCGGCGATGGCGCGGCGCAGTGCCAGGTACTCATTGCTGGACTGGGTGATGTCCACGTTCATCGGGTCCATCTGCTGCACCCGTGCCAGTGGATCGGCCTGGCCCGAGGTGACCAGCGCACCCGGCGTGAACAGCGCGCGGCCGATGCGCCCGGCAATCGGCGAGGTCACCGTGGCAAACCCCAGCCGTGTGCTGGCCGTGTCACGCGCGGCCTGTGCGGCCTGCGCCGCGGCGGCAGCCTGCTGGTCGCTGGCGATCGCATCGTCCACGTCCTGGCGCGCGGCCAGCTGGTCCTTGCCCAACGCCTGCATGCGCTGCGCCCGCAGGCGCGCGGTCACCGCAGCGGCCTCGGCGGTCTTCAGGTTGGCCTGCGCCTCGTTCAGCGCCGCCTGGTACAGCGCGGGCTCGATCTGGAACAGTGGCTGCCCGGCCTTCACCCACTGGCCCTGCTCGAACAACCGCTTCACCAGCACGCCATCCACCTGCGGACGCACGTCCGATTCCTGCGAGGCAACGCTGCGCCCAGGCAGTTCCTGCTGCAGTGCCAGCGGCTGGCTGCGCAGGGTCAGCACCGTCACCTCAGGCGTCGTCGCGCCGGGCTTGGGCGCGTCCTTGCCGCAGGCGCTGAGCAGGCCGGCCAGGGCGAGCGCCAGCAGCGGCAGGCCCGCGGTTCGCGGCAGCCGCCAGGCACGGTACGGACGGGAGGGGTTCGGAAGGATCATCGGCTGCAGGTTCCACGCGTGGGGGAGCGTTCGGCGCCGAATATAGAAGACGTGGCGGCACGATCCTGCTAAATGGCGCATGAAACATTTTTCATTTGCAGTCGCTGCCCACGATTGCGAGGATGCCCCTGTCCCACTCTGCACACTGGCCCATGCCGCGCGTACTCACCATCGAGGACGATCTTGTCACCGCAGAGGAAATCGCCACCGAACTGCGCAGCCACGGCTTCGACGTGGACCTGGCCAGCGACGGCAGCAACGGCCTGGCGCTGGCACGTGCAGGTGACTACGCGGTGATCACCCTGGACCGCATGCTGCCCGGCATCGACGGGCTGGCCCTGGTCACCACCTTGCGCCGTGAAGGCATCACGACGCCGGTACTGATGATCAGTGCGCTGTCGGACGTGGATGAACGCGTGCGTGGCCTGCGCGCCGGTGGCGACGACTACCTGACCAAGCCCTTCGCTTCGGACGAGATGGCTGCACGTGTGGAAGTGCTGATCCGGCGTCAGGGCCCGACTGGCGCCATCGACAACGTGCTGCGCGCCGGTGACCTGGAACTGGACCTGATGGCCCGTTCGGCGCGACGCGGCGGGCATGAAATCGCGCTGTTGCCGACCGAGTTCAAGCTGCTCGAATTCCTGGTGCGCAACGCCGGCCAGGTGGTCACCCGCAGCATGCTGTTCCAGGAAGTCTGGGGCTACCACTTCGATCCGGGCACCAACCTGATCGATGTGCATATCGGTCGCGTGCGCAAACGCATCGAACAACCCGGCCGACCGCAGCCGATCATGACCGTCCGTGGAACCGGCTATGTCTTCGACGCGCAATCCTGACCACTGGCGCTCTTCCAGCAGCAGACTGCTGGGCCTGTACTGCATCCTGTTCGTGGCGTGGTCGAGCCTGCTGCTGGGCGTGATGTACTGGCGCATCTCGGATTACCTGAGTGACCTGACCGAATCAGGCCTGCAGCAGCGCGCCCACCTGTTCATGAGCTTCGACGGCCCGGCACTGGATGAAGCATTGCGCGACAGCCAGCGCTTCGATCTGCACCAGGTCTATACCTATGGGTTGTTCGACAAAGCCGGCATGCCGATGGCGGGCCCGCTGACAGCGATCCCCGAGGGACTGCCGCTGGATGGCAACTCGCATGCGGTGGACGGTTGGACGCTGGCCGATGGCCGCCACGACAACGGCGGCAGTGCGCTCGGCGTGGTGACCCGCGATGGCCGCACGCTGGTATTCGTGCGCCAGAATGGCAAGCTCATGGCGGTCAACAGCATCATCCTCGATGCGCTGCTGTGGGGCGTGTCGCTGACCGTCATTCCCGGCCTGGTGGGCTGGCATCTGCTGCGCCGGCGCCCGTTGAAACGGATCCAGCAGATCGAAGCGGCCACCAACCGCATCGTTGCCGGCGACCTCGGCCAGCGCCTGCCGGTGTCCAGCCGTCGCGACGAGATCGATCGGCTGTCGAGCATCGTCAACGCGATGCTGGAACGCATCGAACAGCTGATGACCGAGGTCAAGGGCGTGTGCGACAGCATCGCCCACGATCTGCGCACCCCGCTGACCCGCCTGCGCGCGCATCTGTACCGCATGCGCGTGGGGCTGGACGAACGGGACCCGCATGCCGATCCATTGGACAAGGCGCTGGCCGAGACTGACATGCTGATGGCGCGCTTCGCCGCGCTGCTGCGGGTGTCGGAGCTGGAGAGCCACCAGCGGCGCTCGGCCTTCGACGCGGTCGACGTCACTGAGCTGCTGCAGGAACTGCACCAGTTCTACCTGCCGCTGGCCGAAGAGAAGCAGCAGTTGCTGGAGCTGCAGGTGGACCCGAAGGTGGGCCCGCTGCGTGGAGACCGCGAGCTGCTGTTCGAAGCGCTGGCCAACCTGCTGTCCAACGCTCTGCAGTTCACCCCAGCACACGGCCGTATCCTGCTGCGTGCGGTCGATGATCACGGCGCCCCGAGGATCGATGTGATCGACAACGGGCCGGGCATTCCGCCACAGGACCGCACGCTGATCTACCAGCGCTTCTTCCGTGGCAGCAGCAACGCCGGCCAGGGGCCTGGATTCGGCCTGGGCCTGTCGATCGTGGCCGCCATTGCCGGCCTGCACGGCTTCCGTGTCCGCGCCGGCAGCGCCCCCGGTGGTGGCGCCTGGATGAGCATCCGCGGCGCGACGGACGGCCTGCCCTGACGCCGGGCCATGGCGCCTCAATCGCACTTGGGAATCATTTGTATTTGAAGACGGGCATCCGGATAATCCGCCGTCACCGCCCTTCCCGGATCACTCCCGATGCCCGCTCTGCCGTCGCGTCCGCTGCTGTACACGCTCGCCCTGCCCACCCTGCTGGCCTCGGCCATCGCCCAGGCCCAGGACACCCCGGCGGCGCGCACCCTGGACAGGGTAACGGTGGTGGCCGAGCGGGCCAGCACCGCGACCAAGACCGACACCGCCCTGACCGAGACGCCGCAGGCGATCAGCGTGGTCACCCAGCAGCTGTTCACCGATCGCGGCGCGCACAATCTGCAGGAAGTGCTGCGCTACAGCGCCGGCGTCACCGCCGATGCCTGGGGCCTGGATACCCGCAACGATGCGACCTCGGTGCGCGGGCTGGACCCGGTGCAGTACCAGGATGGCCTGCGCCGCAGCTACGGTTTCAGCCCCCTCGCCCGCCCGGAAATCTATGGCCTGGAGCGGGTGGAAGTGCTGCGCGGCCCGTCCTCGGTGCTGTACGGTGCCGGCGCCACCGGCGGCATCATCAATGCAATGAGCAAGCGCCCGACCTTCGGCACCCTCAACGGCGAGGTCGGCGTGCAGCTCGGCAGTTTCGACCGCAGGCAGCTGCAGGGTGACATCGGCGCCGCATTGAACGATGCCGGTACGCTTGCCGGCCGCTTCGTCGGGCTGGTGCGCGAATCGAACATGCAGACCGATGTATTGAAGGATGACCGCGTCTATCTGGCACCGTCGATCAGCTGGCGCGGTGAACGCAGCACCTTGACCCTGCTGGCCAGCTATCAGCATGACAAGACCGGCTCCAGCCAGCAGTTCCTGCCGCTGGCCGCGACCCTGCTTGCACCGCCCGGACGCCGCCTCGACCCGTCCACCTTCATCGGCGATCCCGACTTCGACCGCATCGACTCGCGCGTCTACAGCCTGACCGCGCTGTTCGACCACAGCTTCAACGACACGCTCAGCCTGCGCTCGGCAGTGCGTTACATCGATGGCAGAACCACTCTGCAGCAGATGTACGTGGACAGCTACAGCAATCCGGCCGATCCCTTCATCGACGCCGATCGGCGCGTGGTCAACCGCACGGCCTATGGCACCCGCCCCGACGTGCAGATCTTCAGCGCCGACAATGCGCTGCAGTTCGACTTCGCCACCGGTGCCTTCCAGCATCTGCTGCTGGCCGGCGTAGACTACAGCCAATACAAGGAGCAGCTGCAGCGGCTGGACGCCACCGGCACGCCGATCGACATCTACACCCCGGTATCGGTCGCACCGATCGTGCGTGGCTGGGATCGTCAGCCGGACCAGACCTCCACCCAGCTGGGTGTCTATGTGCAGGACCAGATCCGCTGGGCCGACCGCATCTCGCTGGTGCTGGGCGCGCGCCGCGACCATGCACGCTCGAAGACCGAAGGCCAGCCCAGCCAGACCGACAATGCCACCACCTACCGCGCCGGGCTGATCGGCGAACTGGGTGCGGGCGTTTCGCCCTACCTGAGCTACAGCGAATCGTTCCTGCCGGTATCCGGCCAGGATCTGTTCGGCAGCGCCTTCAAGCCGATGCGCGGCCGCCAGTCCGAGGCCGGCATCAAGTGGCAACCGGCGCGCAGCCTGCTGCTGACGCTGGCGGCGTACCGCATCACCGAAACCAACCGGCAGACCAACGACCCGGACAACGTATTGAACGTGGTGCAGACCGGGCAGATCCGCTCCAAGGGCGTGGAGCTGGAAGGGCAGTTCCAGTTCGCCAACGACCTGACAGTCACCGCCGCCGTTGCGCGCAACGAGGCCGAGGTCAGCCGCAGCAACTTCGCATTGGAAGTGGGCCAGCGCCTCAACGACACTCCGCAGGACCTGGCCTCGGCCTGGGTGTCGAAGGGCTTCCAGCTGGATGATGCCGCACGCCTGCGCCTGGGGCTGGGCGTGCGCCATGTGGGCAATACGGTGTCGCTGGGCAATGGCGGGCGCATCATCACGCCCAGCTATACGCTGGCCGATGCATTGCTGGAAGTGCAGGTAACCGACTGGACGATGGCGTTGAACATCACCAACCTCACCGGCAAGCGCTACTACGCGCCGTGCCGCACTTTTGGCGACTGCTTCGCCGGCTACCCGCGCGTGGTGACCGGCACCATCAGCTATCGGTTCTGATCACGGCCAACGCTGGCCGCAGCAGCAGCAGGTGCAACAGCACAGCGCATGCGGCGGTCAGGTCCCGCCACGGTGGCCTGGCATACGCCCGCAGGCGTCATCGACGACGCCGTTGCGCATCTGCTCCGTAGTGCTCAGGCCCAGCTGATCCACCGGATCAGCTCGCGGTCGCGGCGTCCAGGAAATTGCGCAGCACTGGCGACGGAGCTTCCGGGCGCGCGCAGAACTGCAGCGCGAAGCGCGCTGCGTCATCGGCCAACAGGCGATAGACGATTTCCTGCGAACGGAAACTGGCCATGCTGGCCGGCACGATCGCCACGCCGGCGTCCACCGCCACCAGCGACAGCACCGCGTGCATGCCCTGCGCTTCCTGCACCACGCGCGGGGTGAATCCTGCTGCGGTGCACAGGCCCAGCACCTGCGCATGAAAGCCGATGCCCTCGCCCGCCGGCCATGAAACGAACGGCTCATCGGCGAGCATCGCCACACTGACCTCCGGCGCGTTGGCCAGCGCATGTGCACGCGGCAGCGCAATCGCCAGGCGGTCGTGGTCGAAGCCGTACAGCACCAGCTCGGCGGCGGGAATCGGTGGGATCAACACGCCGACATCGATGCGCTGCTCACGCAGCCACAGCTGCTGCTGACGCGAGGTCGCTTCCTGCAGATGCAGCTGCACCTGCGGGTACTGTTGGCGGAAGCGGCGGATCAGGCCCGGCAACCGGCCATACAGCGCACTGCCCACATAGCCCACGCGCAGACTGCCGGACTGTCCGGCGGCGGCTTCGCGCGTGCGCTGCAATGCCTGCTCGGCCTGCTGCAGCGTTGCCCGCGCCTCCACCAACAGCGTCTGCCCGGCCACGGTCAGGCCCAGGGTACGGTTGCCGCGCACGATCAGTTCACTTCCGAGTTCGTCTTCCAAGCGTCGTATTGCCGCGGTCAGCGGCGGCTGCGACATGTGCAGGCGGGCTGCGGCGCGGTGGAAATGAAGCTCTTCGGCCACGGCCACGAACTGGCGAAGCAGGCGCAGGTCGATCATCTCGATGCAGGCAGTGGGAACCCGCCTAGGGTACGCCCTCAGCAGCGCGCGTCCACGCTGGCGCGGGCAATGGCTGGCCATTGCAGCGCCACCGACTCGATGCTGTCGGCACTGACCGCGCGCAGATCCCGCGGATACGCCACATGCTCGGCCTCCTGCAGGCGCAGTGCGTGGAACTGGCCATTGCTTGCGCGCAGCACCCAGCCGCCGTCCTGGCAGCGCGTGGACGTCAGATAGGCCACGCCCTGCGCGACCGCGTCCGGATGCAGTTCGTCGGGCTCGCCGTCGATGCCCCACATGCGCGTCTTTGCCACCGGCGAAACCGCGTTGACCACGATGCCATGCTCGGCGCCTTCCAGCGCCAGCACATTGACCAGTCCCAGCGCCCCCAACTTGCCCATCGCGTAAGCGGACAGCCCGCGCTGTGCGTACTGCGGATACAGCGCGCGATCGGAGGTGGTGATGACGATGCGCCCACCGCCCGCCGCGCGCATTGCCGGCCACGCCGCCTGCGCCAGCCACAGCGGCGTCTTCGCGGCCAGGCACAGCATCTGCTCCAGCGCCTCGTCCTCGATCGCTTCCAGCGTCTGGTACTCGACCCAGCCGGCGTTGTGGATCAGGAAGTCAATGCGACCGTGCGCCTGCAGCAGTTCCTGCACCAGCGCATGGCAACCGGCACGATGGTCGATGGGACCGCTTGCGGCCTGCACCGGCAAACCCTGCCGCTGCAGCGCTTCGACGCTGCGCAGGATGCGCTGTGGATCGGCACCTCGGCCATCGGTGCCGGCACCGACGTCATGCATCACCACATACGCGCCACGCTCGGCCAGCAGGCGGCTGTAGGCCAGGCCCAACCCACCCGCGGCACCGGTCACCAGGCCCACCTGGCCTTCGAAGGAAATACGAGAAATTGGCTGCATCGGCACAGCTTCGGCCAAGCGCACCGCACTCGGCCAATACCGTTGACCACCGCGCACGATACGCCCGCGCTATCACTGGAAAAGGGGACGGAGGGGATTAAGTCGCTTCCGGCACATAAAGGGCAATAGCGACTTAATCCCCTCCGTCCCCTTTTTCATTCAGCGGCTGAAGCGGCGCGCGCCGGCCACGCAGATCACCGCGACCACGGTCACCAGCACCATGCTGAGGCTGACCGCTTCGTGCAGCAGCAGCGCGGCCAGGGCCAGGCCGAAGAAGGGCTGCAGCAGCTGCAGTTGGCCGACGGCGGCGATACCGCCCTGCGCCAGACCGCGATACCAGAACAGGAAGCCGATCAGCATGCTGAACACCGCCACGTAGCCCAGTGCCCACCACGCCGAGGCACCGACCGCAGTGAACGAGGCCGGACGCATCAGCACTGTCAGCGGCAGCATCACCGGCAAGGCCAGCAGCAACGCCCAGCTGATCACCTGCCAACCGCCGAGATGGCGGGCAAGCCGGCCACCTTCGGCATAGCCCAGCCCGCACACCACGATCGCCGCCAGCATCAGCAGGTCGGCCTGCAACGACGCCTCGATGCCGTTGCGCACCGCATAGCCGACCACGCAGGCACTGCCCAGCAGCGAGAACAACCAGAACGCCGGGCGCGGTCGATCGCCGCCGCGCAGCACGCCGAATACCGCAGTGCTCAATGGCAACAGGCCGAGGAACACGATGGTATGCGCCGACGACGCATGGCGCAGCGCGAGTGCCGTCAGCAGCGGAAAGCCGACCACAACGCCGAGGCTGACCACCACCAGCCCCGGCAGGTCATTGCGCCGCGGCCATGGCTGGCGCAGCAGAAGCAGCAGACCCAGGCCAAGCACGGCGGCGATGGTGGCGCGTGCGGCAGTGACGAACCCGGCATCCAGCTGCAGCACCGCCAAGCGGGTGGCCGGCAGGGAGCCCGCGAAGATCACTACACCGATGAAGCCATTGATCCAACCACTCGCCGACCGTTCCACGCCTGTACTCCTGAAGATGCCGGACGATGCCCGGGTGGACCTGTATGGAAGCATCCAGCGCGGAACGACCCCAGCTACAATCCAGTACAGTCGCAAGTAACTGTACTGCCCACACTTCCACTACGGTTCCGCCATGCCACGTTCGCTCACCCGCATTGAATCGGTCATCCAGACTGTCCGCGCCCGCATCGGTGCGCGGGTGGATGGCCCCGGCTCGCGCCTGCCTTCGGTACGTGCGCAGGCGGCGGCGATGGGGGTGTCGGTCTCGACCGTGGTCGAGGCCTACGAGCGCCTGGCCGCCGAAGGCCTGATCAGTGCGCGCGCAGGATCCGGCTTCTACGTCAGTGGGCCGGCCGCACCGCTGGCGCTGGCTGAAATGGAGCCGCGGCTGGACCGCGCGGTGGATCCGCTGTGGGTGTCGCGGCAATCGCTGGAAACGCCGGCGGGCCACCTCAAGCCGGGCTGCGGCTGGATGCCCAGTGATTGGCTGTATCACGATGGCGTGCGCCGCGGCCTGCGTCGGCTCGCACGTGCCGATGCATCACAGCTGGTCGACTACGCCGGCCCGCTCGGGCTGCCCGCATTGCGCCAGCTGCTGCAACGGCGTAGCGCGGCGCTGGGCATTGATGCACCGATGGAGCAGATCCTGCTGACCGAATCCGGTACGCACGCGGTCGATCTGCTCTGCCGTTTCCTGCTCAAGCCCGGCGACTGCGTGCTGGTGGATGACCCCAGTTACTTCAACTACCACGCGTTGCTGAAGGCGCACCAGGTGCAGGCCATCGGCGTGCCGTACACGCACAGCGGCCCGGACCTGGAGGCGTTCGCGCAGGCAGTTCAGGCGCATACGCCGCGGCTGTACATCACCAACTCAGGCCTGCACAACCCGACCGGCGCGGTGCTTTCCGCCAGCACCGCGCACCGCCTGCTGGGCCTGGCCGAACGCAATGAACTGATCATCGTCGAGGACGACATCTTCGCCGACTTCGAACTGCAGCCTGCACCGCGGCTGGCCGCGCTCGATGGACTGTCGCGGGTGATCCACGTCGGCAGCTTCTCCAAGACGCTGTCGGCGGCTTCGCGCTGTGGCTACATCGCTGCGCGCCATGACTGGATCGAGGCGCTGACCGACCTGAAGCTGGCCACCAGCTTCGGCGGCGGTCACCTGGCGATGCAGTTGATGCACATCGCGCTGACCGACAGCGGCTACCGCCGCCACATGCAGTCGGTACGTTCGCGCCTGGCCGATGCGCGCCGGCACACGCTGCGGAAGCTGCAGGCGCTGGGCATCACGCCGTGGCTGCAGCCGGAAGCCGGGCTCTTCCTGTGGTGCCAGCTGCCCGATGGCCGCGATGCCGCCGCACTGGCCCGGCAATGCCTGCGCAAGGGCATCGTGCTGGCACCGGGCAACGCGTTCAGTCAGTCGCAGCGCGCGGCCGACTATGTACGTTTCAACGTTTCGCAGTGCCAGGACCCGAGGATCTGGCAGGTACTGGCGCGGGAACTGCGCTGAGCTGGTTGTGAACCGGCCCGCGCAGGCGGCAGTATCCAGCCGCAAAGGCGCTTGCGCGCCGCGCTACAGTGGTATGTCCCCGCCGCAGGAATCCGCGCATGTCCACGTTCTCCGATCCGCAGGCGGTGGCCCGCTATGCCCAAGCCCCGCTGCGCCAGGTGCCCGGCTTCCTCGCGTTGCAGCAGATGAGCCGCCTGCTGCTGGCCGAACGTGTCCCTGCGCAGGGCCGCGTGCTGGTGCTGGGTGCCGGTGGCGGGTTGGAACTGAAGGCCTTCGCCGAGGCGCAACCGGGCTGGCAGTTGCTGGGCGTGGACCCGGCCGCGCCGATGCTGGCCCTGGCCGAGCAGACACTGGGCACATTGAACGCACGCGTTGAGCTGCTGGAAGGCTACATCGACGATGCCCCGGATGTGCGCTTCGATGGTGCCAGCTGCCTGCTGACCCTGCACTTCCTCGACGCCACGCAACGCCTGCATACGTTGCGTGAACTACACAAGCGACTGCGCCAGGGTGCCCCTCTGGTTGTCGCCCACCACAGCGTGCCGCAGGATCCGGTCGGCAAGCTGCGCTGGTTGCAGCGCTACGCGGCGTTCGCCGAAGCCTCGGGGGTTGCCCACGCCGAGGCGCAGCGCGCGATCGAAGCAATTGCGGAGCGGCTGCCGCTGCTGGCGCCCGAGCAGGAAGTCGCGCTGCTGCAGGAGGCCGGCTTCAACGACGTGGAGCTGTTCTATGCCGGCTTCAGCTTCAAGGGCTGGGTGGCGTACGCCGGATGATGTCTACGGCACCACGGTAATGCCGATGCGCTGCATCAACAGCGCCACCTGCTGCACATCCAGCGTGGCGCCGCGCAGATTGGTGCTGCGCAGGTCCAGCTCGCCCAGCTCCGAGTTGGTCAGGTTGCAGTCGGTGAAGTTGGCGCTGTTCCAGTCGATACCCTCGAACTGGCCCCCGGACAGATCCGATCCTGCGAAACTGGCACCGCTCACGTTGGCGCCGTCCCAGCGGTTCTCCCACAGTTCGCACTTCTCCAGCGTCACCCGCGAGAAATTGGCGTAGCGCAGGTTCGATTTCTTGATGAAGGCGCTGCAGAACCAGCTGCGCGTGGTGATCTGGTTCATGAAGCTGGCGTTGCTGAAGTCCGCGCCCTGCGCACGGCACTCGCTGATCTCCAGGCCCAGCGCCTTGATGAAACTGAAGTTGCACATGCTGATGTCGCAACTACGAAAGCTGGCTTCCTTCAATGTGGCGCCGTTGAAACGGCAACCGGCGCGGTTTTCAGCGTCATAGAAGCTGCAGTTGATGAACTCGGTGGCGGTGAGGTCAGCGCCGGAAAAGTCGCATTCGTGGAACTGCTGGTCGACCACTTTCTGGCCGGTGTACTGGTCCACGCCGATGCGCAGCTTTCGGTGAACGGTGGGGGACATCGGGGATTCCATGCCAAGTGCCCCGCCATGATGCCGGGCCACGAAGGTGATCCATAGACCCGGACGCGGGCAGGTTCACCGGCAGTCCAGCCGTTCTGTGTCCACCCGGCCGAATGCACGTTGTTGCACGTTGATGCACGAACATGCAGACTTGCAGCATGAGCTCCGATCCCAGCCCCCTGCCCGCCCAGCGCACCCAGCTGATCCTCGACGAACTGCGCCAACAGGGCCGTGTGGTGGCCGCTGAACTGGCGCACCGCTATGCGGTTTCCGAGGATTCGATCCGGCGCGATCTGCGCGAGCTGGCCGCCCAAGGCCTGTGCCAGCGTGTCTACGGGGGCGCCGTGCTGCCGCCGCCAAAGGAACGCCCGCTACGCGAGCGACTGACCCGCGACCGTGGCGACAAGGCCGAACTGGCCGCCCGCGTCTGCGCGCTGCTGCAGCCCGGCCAGGTCGTACTGCTCGATGCCGGCTCGACCAACCTGGCCATCGCCCAGCAGCTGCCGGCCGCCCTCGGTCTGACGGTGATCACCAACGCGCCGCAGATCGCCACCGCTGCCAGCATGCTCGAAGGCACTTCGGTGCAGCTGATCGGCGGCCGCCTCGCCAGCGGCGGCGGCGCGGTCGGCGCTGAAGCGTTGGCGCAGGTGCAGCGCCTGCGCGCCGACGTATACCTGCCCGGCCCCTGCGCGGTGGACGGCGACACCGGCGTGTGGGCAATGGATTCGGAAGAAGCCACGCTGAAACGCGCGATGGTGGCCTGCAGCAGCCGCGTCATCGTCGCCGCCACCACTGAAAAGCTCGGTGCCCGCGGCAACTGGCAGATCGCCAGCCTCGATGAAATCGACGATCTGGTGCTGACCACCTCGGCTCCGCCGGCGCTGGCCGCGCGCTTCCGCGCAGCCGGCATCGCGGTACACCCCACTCCGCCCTGACCGTACCGCCCATGTCCCTTGCCAACCGCGCGCGTGCCGAACAGCACGCGACCCGCGCTGCGTTCTTCATTCCCGGCTTCGCCACTGCGTTGTGGGCCACCCTGGTGCCATTCGCCAAAGCACGCACCGAGATCAACGACGCTACGCTGGGCCTGGTGCTGCTCTGCCTCGGTGCCGGTTCGCTGCTGGCCATGCCGCTGTCCGGTGTACTGGCCGCACGCCTCGGTTGCCGGCGGGTGATGGTGGCCAGCAGCCTGCTGATCTGCCTGACCGTGCCCGGCCTGGCGCTGGCCGGTTCGGCCTGGTCACTGGGGCTGGTGCTGTTCGTGTTCGGCGCCGCCGTGGGCGCAATGGACTGCACGATGAACGTGCAGGCCGTCATCGTCGAGCGCGAAGCACGGCGGGTGATGATGTCCGGCTTCCATGCCTTCTTCAGCATCGGCGGCTTCCTCGGCGCGGCCACCATGACCGTGCTGTTGTCCGCACAGCTGCCGCCACTGGCATCGGTGCTGATCGGCGTTGGCGCCATGCTGCTGGTGATGCTGCTGTCGGCGGCGTACTGGCACAGCGAACGCATGCCGCACGACACACCGATGTTGGCCCTGCCGCACGGCATCGTGCTGTTCATCGGCGTGCTGGCGTTCGTCGCCTTCCTCGGTGAAGGCGCGATGCTGGACTGGAGCGCGGTCTTCCTCAGCGATGTGCGTCGCGTCGATGCCAGCCTCGCCGGTATCGGCTATGTAACCTTCACCCTGACCATGACCGTGGCGCGCTTGTTCGGCGACGCACTGGTGGAGCGCGTAGGCCGTGAGCGCGCGATCGTGTTCGGCGCGCTGCTCGCCGCCGCGGGAGTGCTGGTGTTGACCGTGGTCACGCCGTGGCAGGCGTCGCTGGCGGGCTATGTGCTGGTCGGCCTCGGTTGCGCCAACATCGCACCGGCACTGTTCTCGCTGGCCGGCCACCAGACCCGCATGCCCGGCGCACTGGCAATCACCGCCGTTTCCACGCTGGGCTTTGCCGGCATCCTTGCTGGCCCAGCACTGATCGGTTTTGCTGCCAACCACTTCGGCCTGATCGCTGCGTTCATCGGCGTGGCCACCGCCTTGTTGCTGGTGGCCGTGTCCACACGTTGGCTGCGGATGTAGCCCAGGGCCTCAGCGCCGCCTGTGCCGCAGCTTCATCCGCAATCGCCGATAGCCGATCACCGTCGCCGTGGCACACAGCGCGGTGCCAGCAGCGCTCAGCAGCAGCAACACCGCCAGCCGGGCACCTTCCTGGCGCAGCATCGCCGGTAGGTCCCAGCTGTGCAGGAAGTAGAACAGCCAGCGCCCCACGCGCTCACGGTGCCCCATTGTCAGCAACGGATCGCCGGTGGCCAGGTCGAGGTAGACCCGCGTGGCCTCGGCATCGCCGAAATCCGCCACCGCCACTGGGAAGCGCCGTACCGCCGCCCCGTTCATGGCTTCCGGTGCACGCGGATAGAAGTAGGCGTCCGCTGCACGCTGCACCACGAAGCCCTGCATCGGCGCAGCGGACAGCGCACGCACCTTCTGCTGCAGCCACGCGGCCGGCAGCAACCGCGCAACCTGCAGATGCCCATCGTTGCCGGACACGATGCGGGTATCGCCTTTCCCATCCAGCAGCACCGCGAACAGCTCGCCTCCGATGCGGCGCCACTGGATCTCGACTGGTTGGAAGCGCTCAGCACCGGCCACCGCCAGAAGCTTCGCCGGCTCACCCAACGCGCCATCCACCGTTACCGCGCTGCCACGATAGCGTTCAACATCGATCGCCTCGCGCGTGCTGCTGAAGACCCCCAATGGATTCATCGACATCAGCCCGCTGAAGATCCAGGTGAACACGAAGGCCGCAGCCATCAGTCCGATCAGATGGTGCCAGCGCATCCACGGTTCGACGTACGGCGTCTTCGCACCGGAGCGGTAGCGCCCGCGGAAACGCCAGCGCCACACACCCACCACGATGCCGCTGACCGCCGCCAACGTGCACAGTGCGGACAGCACGATCACCACCCACGTCCACACCGGATCCACCGACTGCATGCGCAGGAAGTACAGCCAGTGCAGCCACGCGCCCACATAGTTCCAGCGCTGCTGCACATGCGGGGCGTCCAGCACCACTTCACCGGTACGCGAGGACACATACAGGTCGCCCGGCTGCGCACCGCCCACCTCCACCCGATACAGCGGCCGATGCACATCCAGTGCACGCGAATGCGTCCAGCGGTCCTCGTCCACGCGCATCGCACCCACGAAGGCCTGGCCGCCGGCGAACTGTGCAGCGGACGCTTCGGCACGCTGCGCCGACACCGGCAGCAGCGCCTGGCCGGTCACGGCAGACCAGGCGCCCACGCTGCTGCCACTTCGCACCACATATGCCGGCTCGCCACGCAGCGTGGTCAACGCCACAGCCTCCGGCTCGGCCTGCACAGCCGCAGGCAGTATCGACAGCCCCTGCAGGTCGCGGGTCTCACCCAGCACCGGCAACGCCGCCAGACGTTCACCGGGCGTCAGCTTCGGGTAGCCGATGAACAACATCACCATGCCGCTGACGAACCACAACAGCATCAGCAGGCATCCGCCGATGCCGAGCCAACGGTGCACCAGGTAGGTCCAGCGCTTGGCAGTGGATCGCAGCGACATGGTGCGCGTCCTCAGAAGCGATGGTCGACGGTGAACTCGACGCGACGATCCGCGCCCAGCAGCCACTGCGTGCTGGTGTAGTACGCGGTGGCGTAGTACGCCTTGTCGAATACATTGAACAGGCGCGCTGACAATCGCGTGCGCGGTGCTGCCTGCCAGGTCAGCGCCAGATCGGTGGTGCTGTAGCTGGGCAACTCCAGCGTGTTGGCATTGTCGGCGTAGCGCTTGCCGACATAGCGAACGCCACCCGCCGCGCTCCAGTCCGGCGCGAACTGCCAGCTCAGCCACACATTGGCCAGGCGTTCGGCCACGTTCGGCGGCACGTTGCCATCGCGCGACACCAGCATCGGCGGCAACCCGGTGGTTTCCAGGAAGTCCTCGAACTCGGCCTTCAGCACCGTGGCGTTGGCATCCAACGTCCAGTGCGGCGCGACGTTCCAGTTCAACGACGCCTCGATACCACGCGAGGTCTGCGCGCCCACTTGCACGCGGCGGTCCGGCACCAGCGGATCGCGGCTGAGCAGCCCGGTCTTGCGGATGCGATACGCCGCCAGCGTCCACTCGCCGCCATCGAAGGCCTGCTTCAGGCCCAACTCGATCTGCCGCCCCTTGGCCAGGTCGAAGGCACCGTTTGCCGGGCTGATCATCAGCAGGCCACTGACCGGGTCCGCCGCCTGCGAGTACTGCGCATACAGGCTCAGCGTCGGCTGCAGCGCGAATACCGTGCCTGCACGCCAGCCGGTGCTGCTGTAGGTCTTCGAGAACGCATTCTGGCCGCTGATCAGATCGGTGCGATCAATGCGCGCGCGGTCGTGGCGCAGGCCACCCAGCACCGACCAGCGCTCGCTCAGCGCCAGCCGGCCCTCCACGAACAGCGCGTACTGCTCGGCACGATTGCGGTAGCGCGGCAGGTTCGGCGCGTCGCTGGTGAACTGGCCCGGCACCGGATCGAACGGATCGACCGGGCCCGAGCTGCCGGCATAGGTGTTGTTGGTGTGCTTGAAGTGCGCGCGGTTGGCGTCCAGGCCCACCGCGAAGCTGTTCTGCAGGCCACCCGCCGTTCCCTGCACACGCAGCGTCGAGGTCAGTCCGGTCTGGTCCTGGGTGTGGGTGATCTCGGTGTTGCCCGATCGATCGATCAAGCCGGTGGCGCGGTTGTAAACATAGGCCTCGGCATTGCGCCAATCGCGTTGGCTGTCGATCTGGTAGAGGCGCGTGCGCCATTCCACGTTCGCGGTCGGCGTCCACAGCGCATCGAGCTGGGTCCAGCGGTCACGGTAGCGGATCTCGCTGTCATCCACGTTGTAGTTGCGGTGGCGCAGCGCCTCCAGCTGGCGGCCCTCGACCAGCGGCGTGCCGAAGTAGCGCATCGGTTGCTGGTAGCCCTGCGCATGGGTGAGGGTCAACTGCAGGTCCGCGCGCGGCTGCCACAGCAACGCGCCGGAGAATGTCGCGTCACTGTTGCGCCCACGATCGACCCAACCACCGCTGTAGTTGCCACTCACGTCCAGCCGGTAGGCCAGCTCGGGCGTCAGCGCGCCACCGCTGCCGAAGCCCAGGCGCGCGGTGTCCTCGCTGCCCACGGTTACGCTGATCTCGTTCTCGATCGCACCACGCGTGGGCTTCTTCGGCACGATGTTGATCACGCCGCCGATCGCACCGTCGCCATGGATGACCGAGGCCGGGCCGCGCAGCACTTCGATGCGCTCGATCGACCAGGTATCGAACGGGAAGGTGATACCCACGCCACCGTACTGGCGCAGCCCGTCGTACAGGCGCATCACCGAAGCGCCATCGGTGAAGCCGCGGCTGGACAGCGCACTCAGGCCGTTGCCCGGGTGCGGCATCGCACTGATCGCACCTGCCCGGCTGATCGCATCGTTGAGGTTGCTGTCGCTACGCTGCTCCAGTTGTTCGCGCGAAATCACCGTCAGGCTGGCCGGTGTCTGCAGCACGCTCAGGCCCAGCGCGGAACCGGCGTTGGCGGTGGACGACAGCTCACCGCTGCGGGTATCGACCACCCGCACGGTGTCCAGCGTGGTCGGTGGTGCCGCATCGGCGGCAAGTACGGGGGCGGTGTGCAGGAGCAACGCGCACAGGACAGGCAGCGTCGCCCGGCGCAGGTGCGCGGAGTTGGGGTTCGTTTTCATTTTTTTCACGGCATGCAAGGCCACCCCGCAATGGCAGGGCAGCAATCAGAAAGGGACAAACACGCGCGTGCGGGCACCGGCCGTGGCCGGCAACCTCATGGAAAAATGTTCAATGCAACGCGCGTGCGGCTCAGGCAGCCATCAGTGCCGGCGGCCCACGCGCTCCCAATGTGCCGCTGATCCGTTGCGGCAACGCCCGCACCGCACCGCGCAGCGCGCGGCACACCGGTGCCATCGGCGCCAACAGCAGCACTGCCACCAGTAGAGTGATCAGCCGTGCAGCGATCAGGCAGTAATCGCAGTCCACGCCCATCTCATGATCGGCGTGTGGATCGGCAGGTGGCTTCTTTGCGGCCTCGCCGTGCGGCATCGCCATCGCGTGGTGGTCGTGATGGCCTTCCATCGCGTGCTGCGCATGCTCTGCGTGCATCGCGTGATCCATCGCCGCCGCCGGCACTGCAGCAGCCACGTGACCGTGCGCCAGCCAGCGGCTCACCAGCGGGGCGAGCAGCACCAGCAGCATGGCAAGCCATGCCAGGGCCTGGAACCGGCGGTGGAGAGCAGAACGGCGCACGCCGCCATTCTACGGGGCCCTGACCAACCTTGGACCATGTTCAGGGTTTGCCCCCTGCGACACGGTGACGCAGGGCTGTGCTGCCGGCCACAGCGATGGGCACGCCCTCCCTGCGCACGCCCACCACGCTGTGGATCCACGCCATGCGTGGATGCGCTTCGCGCATCAACTCACGTACTGCGCCTGCCCGTTCCCGAACGACCAGTTTTCCCGCTTCACTTCCACCAGGTTGATGAACACATCCTCTCGGCGGATACCCACCGCTGCGTGCAGGCCCTCGGCGATGCCGGCGTACAGCGCCTTCTTCTGCTCCAGCGTGCGCCCTTCGTTCCAGGTGATCTGGATGCAGATGAAATCGTCGGTGCGGTCCACGCCCAGGTAGCCGGGGTCATAGATCAACGTGCCCGGCTCATGTTGCTGGAAAATCTGGAAGCGATCGTTCTCCGGCACGCCCACCGCGCGCATGGCCTGGTAGATGGTTTCGCCGACGCGTTGCAGGTAGTCGGCGGATTTACCTTTGCGAAGATCAATGCGGGCGAGCGGCATGGTGGCACTCCAGAGTGGATGGGCACGGCGACGGGCTGAGACTACGCCTGCCCGGGGCGGCGGGACAGCGCAGGGATGGAACCCTCTGCTTCCATTCGTGGCACGGGCCCGCCCACGTGCGTAACGAAGGCGACCCGGACGAACAGTTGGGCGCCTTCCACACCGACGGGCTGATCGTGGCCGCGCGACAGCTGGTACGCGAGGCACATCATTGCCTCTCCGGCGACGACGCCTGACCGGCCCGGATATGCGCCCGCTACAATCGAGCAGGGAGCGCAGGAGGCCGCAATGGACGCCGAACACCTGGAGTACTTCAAGGCCGCACTGGAAGGCCGCGCAAGCGTGGGCTGGAACGTCTGGTTCACCGCCAACCAGCAGGCGCTGGCACAACACCTGAGCCGTCCTGCACTGCTGCGCTTGAAGTTCAGCAAACTGGATGAAGCCGAACGCCTGCTGGCCGAGGCCGGCATCGTGCCCTGCAGCACAGCGGGCAAGCGCTACGAAATGTACTGCGCGCAGTTCTCGGCGGACGTGGTGGACGCGAACGGTCGCCCACTACCGGCCATCTGGCGCGCGGCGCACGGCGGTGCCATCGGCCTGCTTGCCGATGGTGAGCAGGAGGCCGGCCAGGCGAAGCTGCTCGCGGAGTTCCGCCGCGTCCGCAAGCGCGGACTGCAGCAGGCCCAAGAATGGTTGGCCGATCTGTGCTTTGAAGGCGAGATGGAACTGAGCGGCGGCAATGCCGATGTGGGCCGTAGCCTGCTGGCGGTGGTGGTGCGGGCCGGCAGCGGTCACGACCTGCTGGATGCAACCGCGATGATCGCGCGCGAGCTGCTGGAGGACCTCGGCTGAAACGGTGATCGCTTCGGCGGGCACTACGGAATCACAGGCAACAAAAAAGCCCCCATTGCTGGAGGCTTCTTTTGTTCTGCAACATGGTGGGCGGTACAGGGATCGAACCTGTGACCCTTGCCGTGTGAAGGCAATGCTCTACCGCTGAGCTAACCGCCCGGTGTGTTGCTGAGCCGCTCATTATAGGGGCTTTTCAGAGGCCGTCAACAGTTTTTCACATTCGTGTTCACGGGTGTTTTCGAGGGCGGCAGTCGAGCATGGCTCGACTCTACAGAACAGCCCGGCGCAGCCTTACATCGTGTGCGTCGGCTTGTCCGAGCCGGTCAGGCCGGCCAGCAGGGTCTCGATCTTGTGGCGCACGCCCTCGCCTTCGGCACCGTCGGCCAGCTGCACGCCGATGCCAGCGGTGCGGTTGCCCTGCGCGCCGGCCGGGGTCACCCAGATCACCTTGCCGGCCACCGGCAGGCGCTCGCTGGAATCAGGCAGGGTCAGCAGCAGGAACACCTCGTCGCCCAGGAAGTAGCGCTTGGGCGTGGGCACGAAGATGCCGCCATTCTTCACGAACGGCATGTACGCGCTGTACAGCGCGGCTTTGTCCTTCACAGCCAGGGACAGGATGCCCTGGCGGGCGTTGCTGGCACTCATCGATTTCCCCTTGCGGCAGGCCGCTCGTTCACCTTGTTCCAGGCCAGCAGCAACTCGACCACGGCAAGGTCTGCACGCACCGTGGTGCGCAGCAGGTCGCGGGTGCGGTTGGCCGCATCGAACCAGGCTGCAAGCTTGTGCAATCGCTCCGGCGTGGTCAAGGCATCGGTGCTGGCCTGGGCCAGCGCCAGGTCGGCCGCAAAGCGCAGTCGCAGCGCCGCGTTGTCATCACCGCACCACTTCTGCGCCAGCTCCACCGCGCCGGTCTTGCCGGCGGCCAGCTGTTCCAGTTCGCGGCCCACTTCGCGGCGCAGGCTCAGGCCATCTTCGCGCAGCCAGTTGTCGGCCTGGCCGGGGTGGCCGCGCGCCGCGTCCAGCGCTTCGCGCGCCGATGCTTCGCTGTGGCCCTGCTGCTGCAGCCAGGCCAGCGCTTCGTGCTGCGGCGGCAACTTGAATTCCAGACGCTGGCAACGGCTGCGGATGGTCTGCGGCAGGCGCGCCGGGTCGCTGCTGATCAGCCACAGGTAGCGGCCGGGCTGCGGCTCTTCCAGCGTCTTCAGCAGCGCGTTGGCCGCCGAGCGGTTGATCGCATCGGCTGGGTCGACGATCACCACCTGCGCCACGCCGTACTGCGGGGTCAGCGCCAGCTTGTCGGTGATCTCGCGCACCTGCTCGATGACGATCTCGGTGCGCAGCTTGTCGCCGCTCTTGTTCGGAATGAAGCTGACCAGCTGCAGGTCAGGATGGGTGCCGGCGGCGATCAGCTGGCGCGTGCGCATGGCATGCGCGGCATCGCCGCGCGCCAGCACGTGGTCGGCCAGCGCCAGTGCCACCTCGCGTTTGCCCAGCCCGGCCGGGCCGCAGATCAGCAGGCCATGACCAAGGCGGTCGGCATCGAGCGCTGCCACGGTCTGGTCGAACGCGCGCTGCTGCCACGGCGAGAATGTGCTCATGCGCCCTCCCCGTCCTGCAGCCAGCGCTCGACCTGCGCGACCACATCGGCCGCTACACGCGCCTGCACCTGGCCGGCGTCGATCAGCGCGAAGCGCTGCGGGTCCTGCTGCGCGCGGCTGCGGAACACTTCGCGCACGCGCTGGAAGAAATCATCCTGTTCGCTTTCGATGCGGTCCGGCCACAGATCGCGCCCGTTGGCGCGTGCGCGGCCTACTGCCACGTCCACGTCCAGCAGCAGGGTCAGGCCCGGCAGCAGGCCCACCGCGCGTCGTTCCAGATCGGCAATCCACTGCGGGTCGAGGCCACGGCCACCGCCCTGGTAGGCGTAGCTGGAATCGGTGAAGCGATCGCTCAGCACATAGGCGCCGCGCTGCAGTGCCGGCTGGATCACCTGGCGCACATGCTGCGCGCGTGCAGCGAACACCAGCAGCAGCTCGGCTTCGGCGCTGAGCGGCTCGGCGGCGATCTCGGCATCGGGTTTCAGCACCAGGCCACGGATGCGCTCGGCCAGCGGCGTACCGCCCGGCTCGCGGGTCAGCACCACCTCGTGGCCGTGGCTGCGCAGGCAGTCACGGATGGCATTGATGGCGGTGGTCTTGCCTGCGCCCTCGCCGCCTTCCAGGCTGACGAAACGCGGGTGGCGAAGCAGCGCGGGACTCATTGCGCCGGGGTCTCCTTGGTACGTTGCTGGCGCAGCTGCTGCAGGTAGCGGGCCACTGCGGCGTTGTGCTGGTCCAGGCTGGGCGAGAACACGTGCGCGCCACTGCCATCGCCCACGGCGACGAAGTACAGCGCGTCGCCCGCTGCGGGTTGCGCGGCTGCCATCAGCGCATCGCGGCTGGGCATGGCGATCGGGGTCGGGGTCAGGCCGGCGCGGGTATAGGTGTTGTAGGGCGTATCGGTGGTCAGGTCGCGGCGGCGGATGTTGCCGTCATACGCAGCACCGATGCCGTAGATCACGGTCGGGTCGGTCTGCAGGCGCATGCCGATCTTCAGGCGGCGCATGAACACGCCGGCGATCTGCGGACGCTCGCTGGCCAGCGCGGTTTCCTTCTCGATGATCGAGGCCATCGTCAGCAGTTCGTAGGGCGTGTTGATCGGCAGGTCCGGCGCACGGCTTTCCCAGGCTTCATCCAGTGCGTCCTGCATTGCAGCGTGAGCACGCTTGAGCACATCAAGATCGCTGTCGCCACGCTGGTAGACGTAGGTCTCCGGCAGGAAGCGGCCTTCCGGATGCTGGCCACCGAAGCCGAGGCGCTGCATCAACGCGGCGTCATCGAGGTTGTCGGTGGTGTGCAGCAGCGGCTCGGCGCGCTTGAGCGCGGCACGCAACTGGCGGATGTTCCAGCCTTCAATGATCGTGACGCGGTGCTGCAGCACCTTGCCGGCGCGCATGCGCAGCAGCAGATCACGCGGGGTCAGGTCGTTGCTGAGCGCGTACTCACCCACCTTCAGTTTGCCGGCCGCATCGAGCTGGCGCGCCAGCAGCTGCCACTGCGCGTCCTGGCCCTCGTCCACGCCGGCGTCGCGCAGCTTGCGCAGCACCGTGTTCATGCCGTCGCCACTGGCGATGACCACGCTTTCGGCGGACGGGGTGATCGGAGCGTCGGCGAACCGGGTCTGCTGGTAGAAGAACCACGCGCCCGCGCCGGCCACGACGGCGGCCAGCACCACCACCAGCGTTACCACGAACAGACACCCGCGCTTGGCTCCCGCCATGGACTACCTCTGAACTCGATTCCGTCGTGCAGGATACCGTGCCGGTGGATTGGGGTCATGACCGGGGGCATGCGCCTGTGCCGACCGACGGTCGGCACCCACCCGAACAATGGCACCCACCGGTACCGGTAGTGCCGGCCTCTGGCCGGCAATCGCGCGGATCATGGGTGCATGAGGTTGCCGGCCAGCGGCCGGCACTACCGGAATACGCCTACCCCTGCTGGCCGAGCGCGCGCAGCAGGCCGCGGGCCTTGGCGCGGGTCTCGTCCAGTTCCTTGTCCGGGTCCGAGTCGACCACGATGCCGGCGCCGGTGCGGAAGCTCACCTCGTGGCCATCCACTTCGGCGGTGCGGATCAGGATGTTCAGGTCCAGGTCGCCATCGCGGTTCAGCCAGCCGAACGCGCCGGTGTAGGCACCACGCGGCACCTGCTCCAGCTCGCTGATGATCTGCATGCAGCGCACCTTCGGGCAGCCGGTGATGGTGCCGCCGGGGAAGGTGGCGGCGATCACCTCGCCGGGGGTGACCTCCGGGCGCAGATGGCCGCTGACGTTGCTGACGATGTGATGCACGTGCGCGTAGCTCTCCACGGTCATCAGCTCATCGACCACCACGGTACCGGGCAGGCAGATACGGCCCAGGTCGTTGCGTTCCAGGTCGATCAGCATCACGTGCTCGGCACGCTCCTTCGGGTGACCGACCAGCTCCTGGATGCGCGCAGCATCATCGTCCCCCTCGAAGCGCGGACGCGTGCCGGCAATCGGACGGGTCTGCGCGTGGCCGGCATGCACCGACACCAGCCGCTCCGGCGAGGAACTGACCACATGGCGGCCGTGCGCGCTGAACAGGCCGGCGAACGGTGCCGGGTTGGCACGGCGCAGCTGCGCGTACAGCGCCTGCGGGCTGACCGGTGCGGCAAACTGCGCGCTCCAGCGCCGCGACAGGTTCACCTGGAACACATCGCCGGCACGCAGGTATTCGATCACCCGGCGCACGCCGTCGGTGAAGCGCTGCGGCGCGTCCTCGCCGACCGACTGCGGTGGCTGCCAGCCCTGCCCGGCTTCGGGCAGCGTGGCCGAGGCCAGTGCCACCAGCGCATCCAGCAACGCCTGCTCGCCGGCTTCGGCGATGACGAAGCTGGCCTCGTGGTGGTGGTCGTGCAGCACCGCGGCCGGGCAGCGCAGCGCCAGCGCGGTCGGGCGGCCGTCCTCGCGCGCACGCGCCGGCAGCACCGGTTCGATCTGGCTGGCCACTTCGTAGTCCAGCATCAACGCCCAGCCGCCGCGGAACGGCAGGCTGTGGCTGCCGTCGTGCGGCAGGCGTTCGCGCTGCCAGGCACGGTCCAGCACCTGCAGGAAGCTGCCGGCCTGCACCGCGTCGTGCTGGTCGCGCACCTGGCCATCGGCATCCAGCCGCAGGCTATCGCCCTGCGCGGCCAGCAGCAGGCTCCAGCGGCCCTGGGCAGTGCCCGAGGCGGTGGATTCCATCAGCAGCGGGAAGCGCGACGGGTCGTGCTGCTGCAGGGCCAGCAGATCGATCAGGTGCGGCAGCGGGTGGATCAGCGGTGCGTGGGTCATGGCGGCCAGTTCGGGGTTCAGATGCACGGAAGCCGCCTTGCGGCGGCTTCTTCGTATGTAGAGTCGAGCAAGCTCGACTCTACCAATGCAAAGTCGAGCATGGCTCGACTCTACAACGTCGGTCAGACGCGCTTGAAGATCAGCGTGCCGTTGGTGCCGCCGAAGCCGAAGCCATTGGACATCACCACGTCGACCTTGGCCTGGCGTGCTTCATTGGGCACGTAGTCCAGGTCGCAGCCTTCGCCCGGCTGCTGCAGGTTGATGGTCGGCGGGATGACGTTGTCCTGCAGCGCCATCACCGAGAAGATCGCTTCCACGCCACCGGCAGCGCCGAGCAGGTGGCCGGTCATCGACTTGGTGGAGCTGACCATCATCTTGTAGGCGTGGTCGCCGAAGGCGGTCTTCATCGCCATGGTCTCGCCCAGGTCGCCCAGCGGCGTGGAGGTGCCGTGCGCGTTGAGGTAGCCCACCTGTTCCGGGGTCACGCCGGCATCCTTCATGGCCATGACCATGCAGCGGGCGGCGCCTTCGCCGTTCTCGCTCGGTGCGGTCATGTGGTACGCGTCGGAGCTGGCGCCGAAGCCGGCCAGTTCGCAGTAGATCTTCGCGCCACGTGCCTTGGCGTGCTCATACTCTTCCAGGATCAGGATGCCGGCGCCGTCGCCCAGCACGAAGCCGTCACGGTCTTTGTCCCACGGGCGCGAGGCCTGTTCCGGGGCGTCGTTGCGGGTGCTCATGGCCTTCATCGCGCAGAAGCCGCCCAGTGCGGTCGGCGACGAGCCACGCTCGGCACCACCGACCACCATCACGTCGGCATCGCCGTACTGGATCATGCGCATGGCGGTGCCGATCGAATGGTTCGAGGTCGCGCACGCCGACACCGCCGAGAACGACGGGCCCTTCAGGCCGGTGATGATGCTCAGCTGGCCCGGCAGCATGTTGATGATGGTCTTGGGCACGTAGAAGGGCGAGATCTTCTTGCCCTCATGGAACTCGATGGTCTGCTCTTCGATGCCGAGCAGGCCGCCGATGCCGGCGCCGACGATGGCGCCGATGCGCTCGGCATTGGCGTCGGTGATCTCAAGGCCCGAGTCGTGCAGGGCCATGAACGAGGCACCGAGGCCGTAATGGATGAACGGGTCCATCTTCTTGGCATCCTTGCCGCTGACCCGGAACTTGCCGAACAGTTCATTGTCGGCGGTGATGTCGAATCCCTTGACCTCACCTGCAATCTTGGTGGTGAACCGATCCAGATAGGCATCAGAAACGTTGGTCAGCGGACCGATGCCCGAACGACCCTGGGTGATGCCTTCCCAGCTGCTGGCCAGATCATTGCCCAACGGCGAGACGATACCCAGGCCGGTTACGACGACGCGACGCTTCATTGCTGATTCTCCTGGCCCGGATGATTTCAACGGGCAACTCGGTTTGCTTCGGTGTGATGCTCAAACACACGGGGCCGCAACAGCGGCCCCATGGGGTGCGGTGCGCGGCGAGCGTGAGCCCGCGCGCGCACTGCCGTCTGACATCAGGCCTTGACGTGGGCCTTGATGTAGTCGATGGCGGCCTGCACGGTGCTGATCTTCTCGGCTTCTTCGTCCGGGATCTCGCACTCGAATTCTTCTTCCAGGGCCATCACCAGCTCGACGGTGTCCAGCGAGTCAGCGCCCAGGTCATCGACGAACGATGCGCTGTTGGTGACTTCTTCTTCCTTGACGCCAAGCTGTTCGACGACGATTTTCTTGACGCGTTCTTCGATGGTGCTCATGGGATCTCGCTCCAGATGGAGTTGTGGTTCAAAAGTGGTCGCCATCAAAGGCGATGGCCGTGGGATAGTGTAGTGGAAACCGGCGCGGCCTTGCATCGCAGCAAAAACCTCAGCAGATCAACCACTTGCGGCGCAATCCCTGCGCCCCTTGCTTACGGCATGTACATGCCGCCGTTCACATGGAGGGTTTCGCCGGTGATGTAACCGGCAGCCGGGCCGGCCAGGAAGGCCACCGCATGAGCGATGTCTTCCGGCGAACCCAGGCGTTCGAGGGCGATGTCGTTGATCAGCGCGGTACGCGCTTCTTCCGGCAACGCCTTGGTCATGTCGGTGTCGATGAAGCCGGGTGCGACAACATTGACGGTGACACCGCGCGAACCGATTTCCTTGGCCAGCGACTTGCTGAAGCCGATGATGCCGGCCTTGGCGGCAGCGTAGTTGGCCTGGCCGGCATTGCCGGTCACGCCCACCACCGATGCGATGTTGATGATGCGGCCCTTGCGCGCCTTCATCATGCCGCGCATCACCGCCTTGCTGGTGCGGAACACGCTGGTCAGGTTGGTGTCGATGATCGACGCCCAGTCCTCGTCCTTCATGCGCATCAGCAGGTTGTCGCGGGTGATGCCGGCATTGTTGACCAGGATCGAGATCGGGCCGAATTCCTTGGCGATGCCATCGAGCACACTGTCCAGCGCAGCTGCGTCGGTGACGTTCAGCGCGCGGCCGTGGCCACCGTGGGCGGCCAGGCGCTCACCGATCGCGGCGGCGCCGGATTCAGTGGTGGCGGTGCCGATGACGGTGGCGCCCTGGGCGGCCAGCAGATCGGCGATGGCGGCACCAATGCCACGGCTGGCGCCGGTGACCAGTGCGATTTCACCCTGCAGGGGCTTGCTCATGATGTTTTCCTCAGGCTGGGACGGCCGCCGTACCCGTACCGCTTGCAGCGGCCACCGGTACGGTCGGCAGGAACAAGGGGGATCAGGCCGACCATGCCTCGCGGGCGGCTTCGAAGTCGCCTGGCGTGGCCAACGAACGGCCGTCGATGGCCTTGTCGATACGCTTGACCAGACCGGTCAGCACCTTGCCCGGGCCGCACTCGGCGATCCGGGTGACGCCACGGCCAGCCAGCGCCTGCACGCACCCGGTCCACTGCACCGGCTGGTACAGCTGCTGGACCAGCGCGGTACGGATCGCGTCAATGCCGTCATGCACCTTGGCGTCGACGTTCTGCACCACCGGCAGCTGCGGCGCCTGCCAGGCCAGGCCGGCCATCACTTCGGCCAGGCGGTTGGCCGCTTCGCGCATCAACGGGGTGTGCGAGGGCACGCTCACGGCCAGCTTGACCGCCTTGCGCACGCCCTTCTCGGCCAGCAGCGCCAGCGCACGGTCGACCGCGTCGGCGTCGCCACCGATCACGATCTGGCCCGGCGAATTGAAGTTGGCCGGCACCACCACCTGGCTGCCTGCGGCTTCGGCGCAGACGTCCAGCACCAGCTGGTCTTCGGCGCCGAGCACGGCGGCCATGGCACCGACGCCGGCCGGTGCGGCTTCCTGCATCAGCTGGCCGCGCAGGCGCACCAGGTGCGCACCGTCATGCAGGCTCAGCGCGCCAGCGGCAACCAGGGCGGTGTACTCGCCCAGGCTGTGACCGGCCAGCACCGACGGGCGCGGACCGCCCACGGCGTTCCAGGCGCGCCACACGCCGATGCTTGCGGCCAGCAGGGCCGGCTGGGTGTATTCGGTGCGGTTGAGCATTTCCTCCGGGCCGCCCTGGGACAGCGCCCACAGGTCGACGCCGGCACCATCGGATGCCTCGGTGAAGGCTTCACGCACCTGCGGGTGCAGTTCAGCCAGCTCGGCCACCATGCCCACAGACTGCGAGCCCTGGCCGGGGAAGACAAAAGCGAGGGTGGATACGGTCACGCGGTCATCCGCTTGTTGCAATCGAAGCGGGCCATGATAAGGGGGAACATGCCGTGTCGTCTGTACGTGCGCGTATGCACGCGTATGGTGGGCCAGCCGCGGAACGCCGCCGGGCATGGCCCGGCGGACGCACAGTCAGCAGAACAGCTGCAGGACGTCCAGATCGCCGTCGGCGAGGAAATCCACGCACAGGCCCACCAGCATCAGCACGCCAGCGGTGCTGGCGCCATGGGCGATGAAGATGGAGTGGGCCAGCGCGCGCGCCGAGCGGCCCAGCTTCATGCAGACCCGGGCCAGGCTGCGCAGGCGGCCAGTGACCGCGTGCACGTGCTCGCGCACCGGCGCCTGCACATCGCCCATCGCCTCGGCCATCATCGCCTGCAGGTGCTCGGGGCGGTCGGCGTAGTACTTGGCCACGCCATAGCCGAACATCAGCCAGTCGCGGGCCTGCGCTTCGGACAGATCCATCACTTCCAGCGGATCTTCCTCGAAGTCGATGAAACCGACCTTCTCGCCATCCCAGGTGAGATTGCGCGGCAACGGCTGGCCGAAATAGGCGCCGCGCGCATGCGCTGCGGCAATGGCCAGCATGGCCGCCATCACCAGGCGGTCGCGACCGGCCTCGTCGGCTTCGCGCAGGCAGGTATTGAACGAACTGCCGTTGTCGCCGATCACCAGCGCAGCATGGCCGGTGCCCAGCACATCGGGCACGTTCACGCCCTGCGCCTGCAGTTCTGCAAGGCGACGGGCTTCGGTTTCGCGCGCGGCGTCACCGCCACGGTGCGGCGGCGGGCGCAGGGCATCCAGATGAAAACGACGGGCAACAAAATTGAGCAGGCCAAGGGCCAGCGCGCGGCTTCCCTTGCCGTACTGCTTCAGCCAGGCACGTTGCCCTTCGATGACGATGGGCTCAACCATGACAGGTCCTCCTTAAACGCGTTACGGCCCCAGAGGGGCCGCAACGACAAAGCTTCACGTTGTCGTAACTTGCACTATCAATAGCGCAGCAGAGCCGAACCCCACGTGAAGCCGCCGCCGAAGGCTTCCAGCAGCAGCAGCTGGCCACGTTCGACCTTGCCCGAGCGCACGGCGGCGTCCAGCGCCAGCGGCACCGAGCCGGACGAG
This sequence comes from Stenotrophomonas mexicanensis, assembly GCF_032911605.1. NCBI lineage: Bacteria > Pseudomonadati > Pseudomonadota > Gammaproteobacteria > Lysobacterales > Lysobacteraceae > Stenotrophomonas > Stenotrophomonas mexicanensis. The sequence continues at coordinate 41,839 of NZ_JAWJTG010000012.1, read as the reverse complement.
GTATTGCCGTGCTTGTCGACGGTGACCACGACCTGGTCCATCGACATGTCCAGGCGCTTGGCGGTGGCTTCGATGATGCGCAGGTTGGCCTGGTGCGGAATCAGCCAATCCAGGTCGGACTTGTCCAGGCCGTTGGCAGCCAGAGTCTCGTCCACGACCGAGTCCAGCGCCTTGACGGCGTACTTGAACACGTCGTTGCCCTTCATGTTGATGGTGCCGCCGCCATTGGCGCCGTCCTTGAAGCCGGTCGAAACGCCAACCGGGTTCCACAGCAGCTCCTTCTTGCTGCCATCGGCATGCAGGTGGGTGCTGAGGATGCCGGTGTCTTCGTCGGCCTTGAGCACGACAGCACCGGCGCCATCGCCGAACAGCACGCAGGTGGTGCGATCGTTCCAGTCGACCATGCGGGTCAGCGTTTCGGTGCCGATCACCAGCACGTGCCTGCAGTCGCCGGAGCGGATGAACTTGTCGGCCACGCCCAACGCGAACACGAAGCCCGAGCAGGCGGCGTTGACGTCGAAGGCGGGGCACCCGGCCACACCGAGCTTTGCCTGGATCAGGCACGCGGTGGACGGGAAAATGAGATCAGGGGTGGTCGTGCCGACCACGATCATGTCGAGCTGCGAGGCGTCGATGCCTGCGGCTTCAAGCGCGCGCAGGGCGGCGTTGTAGCCAAGGTCGCTGGTGGTTTCGCCTTCGGCCGCGATGTGCCGCTCACGAATGCCGGTGCGCGACTGGATCCACTCATCCGAGGTTTCGACCATTTTTTCCAGGTCGGCGTTGGTCAGGACTTTTTCCGGCAAATAGCTACCGGTGCCCGCGATCCTCGAGTAGATCCGCTTGCTCATCATGTTTCCTGTTGCGCGGGCCGCCGATCACCGGCACACCCGGGAAAGAAGGCAAAGGCCGCTGCCCGGGGGCAGCGGCCTTCCCGGCACATCAATCTTCTTCGACGGCCGAGGTCTTGGTCTGGATGACCTTCTTGCCGCGGTAGAAACCATCGGCAGTGATGTGGTGACGCAGGTGCACTTCGCCGGTGGTCGGGTCGGTCGACAGCTGCTTGGCGCTCAGGGCGTCATGCGCACGACGCATGCCGCGGCGGGACGGGGTGACACGGGATTTCTGCACAGCCATGGGATTGCTCCAAACTCGGTTCGTTTTGCTTCGTCGTATCGTCGCGCAGGACGCCAGCGCCCAGCACACTTTCGCTTTCGCCGCAGCCGCCGACGACAATCCGGCTGCTATTGTTTCTTCAGTGCCGCCAACGCCGCGAACGGGTTGGCCTGCTTTGTTTCTTCTTCGCTCGGCGCCCAGTCCTTGTCGACTGCTTCACCGTCGGGCGACAGCGGCACCACAGGCACCGCCAGCACCAGCTCGTCCTCGACCAGGTCCAGCGGACGCAGCTGGCCGTCTTCCGGCACCAGCAACGCCTCGTACTCCTCCGGCAGGGACGATTCCTCGTCCTCGTCGCGGATCAGGCCAAGCCTCTGGGTCATCTTCACCGGCAACAGGAATCGCTGCATGCTGCGCTGACAGGTCAGCGGCAACGCGGTGTCGATGGTCAATTCCACATAGGATACCCGCAAGACGTCGTCGCGACCGAATTCAAGCGAGTAATTGCACTCACCGTCGGTATCTGCGACCAACCCCTGCAGGCGGGTCAATTCAGCCAGGGACACCTGACCGTCGAAGCGCCTTCGCGCTACAACCATCCGCCAGGCATCCAGCGTTTCGGGCACGTTCGCGGACATAAGCCGCTGAATACTAAGGATCGGGGCGGCGGCTGTCAAATGCCCGCCATACAGGACTTGCCGCTGGCGCTGCGGACACGCCAGACTGCCGCGCCCTGCCCCGGTATTCTCGCATGTCACTGGTCCTGGCCTCCACCTCCCGCTACCGCCGCGAGCTGCTGCAGCGATTGGGCCTTGCCTTCGACTGCGCGCGCCCGGAGGTGGATGAAACCCCGTTGAATGGCGAAGCGCCGCGGGCTCTGGCCACGCGCCTGGCTGCGGCCAAGGCCGCCGAGGTGGCTGCCCGCCATCCGGGCGCCTGGGTAATCGGCTCGGACCAGGTCGCGGACCTGAACGGCCAGCCGCTGGGCAAACCCGGTACGGTCGAGGCCGCCTGTGCGCAGCTGGCAGCGATGTCCGGGCAGACCGTGCGCTTCCACACCGCCGTCTGTCTCAGCCGTGATGGAGAATCATTCACGGCCGTCGATCTGACCGAAGTCTGCTTCCGCGCACTGGAACCGGACGAGATCGCCCGCTACGTGACCACCGAGCAGCCACTGGACTGCGCCGGCAGCTTCAAATGCGAGGGCCTGGGCATCAGCCTGTTCGACGCCATCGACAACCGCGACCCGACCGCGCTGGTCGGCCTGCCGCTGATCGCGGTATGCGGATTGCTGCGCAGGGCCGGTTTCGCGGTGCCCTGAACTATAGCGTCGAGCCCTGCCCGACTGCTTCTGCTGTAGATGGCAGGCGGCCCGGAAAAAGCAGTCGAGCATGGCTCGACCCTACAAAAGCAGAAGCCTCAACGGACCTCGAACGGCTGCTCCTGCCATTGCTCCACGCTGCCATCGCGGCCATACAGGCGCAGGCCCAGCCAATGCCTGCCCGGCGCCAGCGTGGTGGTATCCAGCGATGCGTCGAAGCCCACCGCCGGGTGCTGCGGATCGGTGCTGTCCGGCCACACGGGGCGGACGTCGAACACACGCCCATAGCGGGCGTCACCGATGGAACGGCCATCGACCAGCACTTCGACGCGTGCCAGGCCGACGCCATCCTTGAACGCCCAGCCCTTGATCGCGAACGTGCCGGACACCTTCTCGCCATTGGACGGCGCATCCAGCCACGCCATCGCCGGCGTCACGCACGGCCCTTCCGCGCGCTGCACCGGCAGGCGGAACAACAGGAAGCGCTGGAACCCGTGATCACTGCTGACCACGCGTGGCGCAGGCATCGGCCCCACCTGATCGCAGATGGCGTGATAGCGCTCCAGCAGTTCGCGATAGCGCTGGTCACTGGGTGACAGCACCAGCAGCATCGGCGCCGTGCGCTCGCCCTCATGCAGCAGGCCCCACTGTGCCAGCTGCGCGGTGCGGCCATGCTTGTCATTGAGCGGATGCGGCAGCACCTCGATGTTGCCATTGCCCAGCTGGAAGCCCAGCTCGGCGCCAACCTTGAAGTTGCCGGCCAGCACGCGCGTCCCTTCCGGCATCTGCCGCAGCTCTTCATGGACCGCTACGGCCAGTGGTTGCCAGCCAGCGAAATTGCGCGGGTAGTACTTGCTGCCGGCCATCTGCTCGCGCAGTGCCGGCGTGGATGCCATCAGGTAGTAGCCGAACGCCAGCACCATGCCCGCGCCTGCCAGCCACCAGCCGGTGCGGCGCAGCCAGCGCGGCCAGCCGTTGAGCACTACCGGCACCGCCACCAGCAGTGCGAGATAACCCGGCAGCGGCCAATGGAAACTGATCCGCTCGACGTCAGTGAAGAAGCCAAGCACGAAAATGCCCAGCGTGGATACGCCGCCCACCAGGCCGAAATAGCGCCACTGCACGCGCGCACCGCCACCGCTCCGGGTTCCTGCCAGCGCCACCTTCCACATCGCCATGCACAGGATCGGCGTCACCAGCATCGGCTGGATCACCAGGAACCACAGCCCGCCCCATTCAAAGGCCCAGGGATGACGCTCGACCACCTGGAATTTCAGACCGGCATCGTGGTTGTCCGCATTCCACGCCAGCAGTGGCAGCCATGCCAGCACGCCCACCGCCAGTGCGACCCATACGCGCGGATCGGCCAGCATGCGCCGCCCCTGCGGCAATGCCAGCAGCGCGATGAAACCGACGCCGATGACACCGATGAAACGGTAGTGGCTGAGTGCACCGATCAGCAGGCCCAGCGCCAGCTTCATCGCCGAGGAGGCATCCACGTTGTGCAGCAGGCGCGCACCGGCGTGCAGGCAGATCACTGCCGCCAGCGCCATCGGCACGTCGGGTACCGCCAGCAGGCCCAGCGTCGCCGACAACGGCATCAACAGCGTGAGGCTGCCCGCCTGCCAACCAGCCACATTGCCGAACCAGCGCGTGGCCGTGCGCACCACCAGCAGCGGCAACAGGGCACCGATGGCCAGGAACGGCAGGCGCAGCGCAAGCACGTGATGACCGCCGAGCTCCACGCCCAGGCGGGCCAGCCAGGCGGTCAACCCGGGCAGATCCGAATAGGCCGCGGCCAGATGCTGGCCTTCCTGCCAATAGAACGCTTCGTCGACGAACAGCGGCAAGCGCGCGGCAACGATCAGCTTGGCCGCTGTGACCAGCGTCCATAACCAGAGAAATATCGTCCGTGCGCGCTGTTCGCCTTGCATTGCTCTATGGATAATCGAGTGGATTCCAGATCTGAGACGATCATGCCAGCTTCGCCCCCCAACCCCAGCATGCTAACCGATCAATTGCGTCAGGCCCTGCGGGAGGCACAGGATCAGGTGAACGCACTGGTACTGGGCAAGGTGCCGGAAGTCAGGCTGGCGTTCGTCGCATTGCTGTCCGGCGGTCACCTGCTGATCGAAGATCTGCCCGGCCTGGGCAAGACCACGCTGGCGCATGCGCTGGCCAGCAGCCTCGGCCTCAGCTTCCAGCGCGTGCAGTTCACCTCCGATCTGTTGCCCGCCGATGTGCTGGGCGTGTCGGTGTATGAAGCCGGCAGCCGTCAGTTCCAGTTCCACCCCGGCCCGGTGTTCACCCACGTACTGCTGGCCGACGAGATCAACCGCGCACCACCGCGCACGCAGAGCGCGTTGCTGGAAGCGATGGCCGAGCAACAGGTCACCCTGGATGGACAGACCCATGCCCTGCCCGATCCTTTCTTCGTGATCGCTACGCAGAACCCGGTGGATCTGTCCGGCACGTTCCCGCTGCCGGATTCGCAGCTGGACCGCTTCCTGCTGCGACTGGCGATGGGTTACCCCAGCGCGCAGGCCGAGCGCGAGCTGCTGCGCGGCAGCGATCGCCGCGACCTGATCGCGCGTGCCGTACCGAAACTGGATGACACCCAGGTGCGCGCGCTGCGCGACGCAGTGAACCAGGTGCATGCCAGCGACGCGCTGATCGACTATGTGCAGGCGCTGCTGACCCGCAGCCGCCAGCATGCCGGTGTGCGCGTGGGCCTGTCGCCACGTGCGGGCCTGGCGCTGCTGCGCGCGGCCAAGGCACATGCACTGCTGCTGGGGCGCGGCCATGTGGTGCCCGAAGACGTGCAGACCCTGTTCGTGGCGGTGGCCGGTCACCGACTGGTGGCGGAAGCCGAATCCAGTTCGGGTCCGGCACTGGCGCGCGCGATCCTGCAGACCGTCGCGGTGGACTGAGCGTGGCCACACGCTGGGCACGCATGCAGCTGCTGGCTCGGCCACGCAGGCCCGAAGCCTTGCCGAGGCGGCTGGACCGCCATCGCATCTATGTGCTGCCCACCCGCTTCGGCCTGTTCGTTGCCACCCTGCTGACGGCCATGCTGCTGGGCGCACTGAACTACAACAACAACCCGGCGCTGCTGCTGGCCCTGCTGCTCGCGGCAGCAGCAATCGCCAGTGCCATTGCCGCGCATCTCCAGTTGTCTGGCGTGCAGATCGATGCGATCTCCGCCGAGCCGGTAGCGGCCGGGCAACCATTGCGTCTGCGCGTGGACCTCTCACTGCGTGACCCGCGTGCGCGGCACGGCCTGCATCTGCAGCTGGGTGACAGCAACGCCTGGACCTCGCTGCCTGCGCACGGCCGTGGCGAAGTGGAACTGGACGTTCCCAGCGAACGCCGTGGCTGGCTGGAACTGCCGCGCATCCGACTGTCCACCACCCAGCCGCTGGGCCTGGTGCGGGCGTGGTCGTGGGTGTGGCCGGAACAGCCGCTGCTGGTCTACCCGCTGGCCGAAGCCGTGGCGCCTGCACTGCCGGAGAGCGGCAGCGATCCGCTGCACACCCGCGCCCATGCCAGCGGCGAGGAACTGCATCAGCTACGCCCCTACCGGGCCGGCGATGCGCCGCGCAGCATTTCCTGGAAGCACTCGGCACGCCGCGACAGCCTGCTGGTGCGCGAGTACGAAAAGCCGGTCGGCATCGAAGTGATCCTCGACTGGCGCTCGTTGGCGCCGTTGGGCCATGAAGCACGCATCGCTCGATTGGCGCGCTGGGTGGATGTGGCCGAGCGCGAGGGCCGCCGCTACACCCTGCTGCTGCCTGCACACCCGCCGTTCGGGCCCGGTCAGGGCGCCAGCCACCATCACCTGTGCCTGCGCGCGCTGGCGCTGATGCCGCATGACTGAGACCCCGGCCCTGCTCGACCGCAATGCCCGCAACTGGACCCTGGCCAGCGCGGCGCTGGCCTTGTTGCCGTTGCTGCTGCAGCTGCCGCCACTGCTGGCTGGTGTGATCGCGCTGGCGGCGATCATCACCGCCGCCCTGTCGTGGCGGACAGTGTTGCCGATGCCGGTACGCCTGCTGCTGGTGCTGGGCATGCTCGGCGCCATCGTCTGGCAGATGGGCATGGTGCGCCCCGGGCGCGATACCGGTTGCGCACTGCTGGCCGCGATGCTGGCGATCAAGTCCAGCGAGCTGCGCAGCCTGCGTGATGCCCGCAGCCTGCTCGGCTTCGCGCTGTTCTCGCCCTTTGCAGCATTCCTGCTCGACCAGGGGCCGCTGACAACCGCGCTGGCCGCGCTGGCCGGGGGCAGCGCACTGATCGCGCTGCAACGCCTGGCCCAGGATGAAGGTCATGCCGGCCGCCTGCCACTGCGCGGGCAGCTGCATGGTGTCGGCCGTCTGTTGGCGATCGGCCTGCCGCTGGCATTGGCCTGTTTCTGGCTGTTCCCGCGCCTGGCCACACCACTGTGGGGTGTTCCCGAGCGCGCCGTGGGTACACCGGGGTTGTCCGACAGCATGGAGCCCGGCCAGTGGTTGGACCTGATGGCCGACGACAGCCCGGCGCTGCGCGTGCAGTTCTTCGGCACTCCACCCGAGCCGGCGCAGCGTTACTGGCGCGGCCCTGTACTTACTGCCTTCGATGGACGGCGCTGGACACGCGACCGCGCCAGCGCGCGGCGGCCTGCTGCGGTGGTTGAAGCAAGTACACAGGGCTGGGATTACCAGATCGACTACGAGCCGACCGACCGCCGCCAGCTGGTGGCGCTGGACCTGCCCAGCCGCGCGCCTGCAGGCAGCATGCTGGATGCGGACATGAGCCTGAGCAGCGAACGCCCGCTGGCCTCGCTCAGCCGCTGGCGGTTGCATTCGGCCCCTCCCCTGCGTTTCGACAGCACGCTGTCGCCCTATCTGCGCCGCGCGACGCTGCAGCTGCCGACCGGCTTCAACCCGCGCACCGCCACGTTGGCGCAGCAATGGCGACAGGAGGCTGGCAGCGATGACGAGGCCATCGTGCGCCGCGCGCTGCAGTGGATCACCACCGACTTCTCGTACACGCTGGACACCCCTGCGGCGGGACGCGACCCGATCGACGAGTTCCTGTTCGGCTACAAGGCCGGCTTCTGTGAACACTTCAGCTCGGCCTTCGTGGTGCTGATGCGCAACGCCGGCGTCCCGGCGCGGGTGGTGACCGGTTTCGCCGGCGGCACCCGCAACCGCATCGGCGACTACTGGGTAGTGCGGCGAATGGATGCCCACGCCTGGGCCGAGGTGTGGCTGCCGCAGCGCGGCTGGGTCCGGGTCGACCCGACCGCAGCCGTGGCACCGGAACGCATCCTGGACACACTGGATGACCGCCTGCAGGCCGGCACGGACACGCCACTGCAGCAGCGTTGGCTGCAGCTGGGCCAGATGGGCGACTGGCTGCGCCGCGGCTGGAACGACCTGGTGCTGTCGTTCGATGCGCGCCGCCAGCAACAGCTGCTCAAGCCGTTCGGGCTGGACGATCTGGGCCCCGGGCAGCTGGTCGCTGGCTTCGTGGTGGCCGCACTGCTGGCGCTGGCGTGGATGGCCTGGCTGCTGGCCCGTGGCGAGCGCGAACGCGACCCGCTGCTGCGCGCCTGGCACCGGCTCGGACGGCGCTACGCCCGCCTCGGCCTGGCCCGTGAACCGCACGAAACCGCCCAGGACTGGGCACAGCGCGTACACCGGCAGCGTCCTGACCCGGCCCTGCTCGCGCTCAGCCAGCGTTTCGCTGATGCGCGTTACGCTGGAACTTGCACCGACCTCGCTTCATTATTGCGGGACCTGCGCAGGCATCGCCCGACTTCCGGAGCCTCCCCATGAACACCAAGTTCCTTCTCACCGCTGTGGCCACGCTGGCCCTGTCGGCCTGCGCCACGGCCCCCAAGCCGCTGCAGGGACAGTTCAGCCTGGTCTCCCCTCGCGATTCGGTCGCTACCCAGCAGGTCGGCACGCCGGTCCGTTGGGGCGGTCGCATCATCGAAACCAAGCCCGGCCAGGGCGAGACCTGCTTCCAGATCATCTCGCGCCCGCTCAATGGCAGTGGCCGCCCGAACACCACTTCGTCCGATGCCAGCGACGGTCGTTTCATCGCCTGCCGTGCCGGCTTCTACGACCCGGCGGTGTTCGAAGCCGGTCGTGACGTGACCTTCATCGGCAAGATCGACGGCTACCAGAACACCCGCATCGGCGAATACGACTACCGCCTGCCGAAGCTGTCGGCTGATGTGATCTACCTGTGGCCGGAACAGCGTCAGGTCGACGTGGTGCCCTACCCCTATGGCCCGTGGGGCCCGAGCCCGTATGGCCCGTACTGGGGCGGCTATGGTCGCTGGGGCTGGTGGTGATCGTCACCGCACAGGCATGACGGAAAAGGCCGCCCTCGGGCGGCCTTTTCCATCCACGCCGGGATACGGCAGATCCACGCCAGGCGTGGATAGGGGCTTCAACGCCCCGGGGTACCGAAGTGCCCCAGCGGCGCACCGGCCAGCAGGTGCATGTGGATATGGAACACGGTCTGCCCGGCATCCTCGCGGCAGTTCATCACGATGCGGTAGCCGTCCTGAGCAAAGCCCTCACGGCGCGCGTACTCGGCGGCAGCCAGCGCCAGCTTGCCGATCAGGTGCGCCTGCGACGGCTGCAGGTCATCCAGGGTCGGGATGATCTCGTTCTTCGGAATGAACAGCACGTGCACCGGCGCCTGCGGTGCGATGTCCTTGAAGCCCAGCACCTCGTCATCCTCGTAGACGATGGTGGCCGGGATCTCGCGACGGATGATCTTACTGAAGAGGGTTTCGTTGCTCATGGTCGGCCTCGGCGGGGATGTCTCCCGCATTGTAGGCCGCTCACGCCCGGCCATGCCGGCCGTTGCTCAATCGCGGAATTCGCTGCGCGTCCCGAACGCGTGCGACAGCGTGCCACGATCGACGTATTCCAGTTCACCGCCCAGCGGCAGGCCCTGCGCCAGGCGGCTGGGCTGCACCTTGCGTGCGCGCGCCAGCTGCGCCAGGTAATGCGCGGTGGCCTCCCCCTCCACAGTGGCGCTGGTGGCGATGATCAGCTCCTGCACCTCGCCTTCGGCCAGCCGCCGCTCCAACTGCTCCAGGCCCAGCTCGCGCGGGCCGATGCCATCGAGCGGCGACAGCCGCCCCTGCAGCACGAAGTAGACACCGCGGAAACCTGTGGCGTTTTCGATGGCCAGGCGGTCGGCCGGCGATTCGACCACGCACAGCTGGCTGCGTTCGCGGCTGCTGTTGGCACAGGTCGGGCACAACTCGGTTTCGCTGAAGTCGCGACATTGCGAGCAGTGGCCGATGCGCTCCACCGCCAGCGCCAGGGTTTCGGCCAGGCGCTGGCCACCTTCGCGCTCGCGCTCGAGCAGGTGGTAGGCCATGCGCTGCGCCGTCTTCTGGCCCACGCCAGGCAGCACCCGCAGTACGTCGATCAATTGTTCAAGCAGGGGTGCGGACACGGCGGCAGGCTTTCATTGCGTCGAGCAGGCTCGACGGCTGTTTGTAGAGTCGAGCCATGCTCGACTGAAGGTTGGAGCAGTCGAGCAAGCTCGACTCTACGGGATCCGTGGCACCCGGTTACACGGGTGCCACGCTGAAAATCAGAACGGCAGCTTCATGCCCGGCGGCAGCTGCATGCCGGCGGTGGCCGAACCCATCTTCGACTTCGACTCGGCATCGATCTTGTTCGAGGCATCGTTGAAGGCGGCGGCGATCAGGTCTTCCAGCATCTCCGGGTCGCTGGCCAGCGACGGGTCGATGCGCACCTTGCGGCATTCCTTGGCGCCGGTCAGGGTCACGCTGACCATGCCGCCACCGGCGCTGCCGGTCACTTCGATCTTGGCGATTTCTTCCTGGGCCTTCTGCAGGTTTTCCTGCATCTTCTGGGCCTGCTGCATCAGTTGGGCGATGTTGCCGCGCATAGTGTCTTACTCGTCAAAAGAACGGATGGAATCGGAAACAACCCGGGCGCCGTGCTGTTGGATCAGCACCTGCACTTCCGGATCGTCCATGAAAACAGCCTCTGCCACCTGCTGCCGCTCGCCACGCTGGCGATCGGCACGCTGGTGCAGGGTCTCGGCCGGAACGTGTTCGGTTTCCACGGTCTCGACCACGATCTTCGGCGCTTGGCCGAGGGCCTTCTCCAGCATCTCGCCCAGGGCGGCCAGCGCGCGCTCCGAGCGCAGATATTCAAATCCGGGCGAAAGACCCAGTTTCAAGGTCCCGTGCTGGCAACTGATGAAGGCGGCGTTGGCGGCCAACTGCCGCGACGGGCCGCTCAGGCCACTGTTGGCGACCAGATCCAGCCAATCCTCGGCGCTGGCCAGATCGCTGACACCTTCCTGCGGCACGGCATCACGTGCCGGGGCCGGCTCGGCCGGCGCGATGGCAATGCCTTCAGTGCGGAACGGGCGCTCGGGCGGCGCAGGCTCGCTGGGAGCCGCGACGGGAGCTGGCGGTTCATGCCAGGGCGCCACCATGGCGGCGTCCGGCCCAGCCATCTCGGCCGCCAGCGCCTCGTCACGCGCCCCGGCTTCGTCGGTGGCCCACGGCGGCAGGTCGTCGCCCGCTTCGGCTTCAACGGATGCCGGTGCCGCTGCTTCGGCCTTCACCGGCGGCGGTGACACGGGCTCTTCCACCGGAACCGGCTCGGGCTCCGGGGTCGGGTCCGGTTCGGGTCGTGGGGCCGGCTCAGGTTCGGGTTCAGGTTCGCGCGGCGCGGCCTGCGCCGGAGCGGCCACCTGCGCTACTACGGCCGGGCTTGCCGAAGTGGCGGCAGCAACCGGTGTCGCTTCGTGGGTACCCGTACCGCTGCCACCACCGGCAGCATTGCCACCCGGCGCATTGCCTGCACCGTCCACCGACTTCGGCACCGGCGGGACCGCCGCGGCCGGGCGGAACGCCAGCATGCGCAGCACAGCCATTTCAAAGCCCGCGCGCGGGCTAGGCGCCAGCGGCAGGTCACGACGGCCGTTCAAGGCCATCTGATACCAGAGCTGCACCACTTCCGGACGCAGGCGTTCGGCGAACACCGTCGCATCCAGGCCTTCGGCAGTCGCTGCGGCACCCGGTACCAGCTGCTGCACCTGGATGCGATGCAGGCCTTCGGCCAGCGCTTCCAGTACGCCGCTCCAGTCCGGCGAGAACTCCGCCAGCGCAGCCACCACCTGCAACAGGCGCGGACCATCGCCTTCGGCCAGCGCATCGAGCATCGCTGCCACCTGGGTGCGGTCGACCGTGCCCAGCATGGTGCGCACTACGTCCTCGCGCAGCGCGCCGCCGGCGTAGGCGATCGCCTGGTCCAGCAGCGACAGGCCGTCACGCAGGCTGCCGTCGGCGGCCTTGGCCAGCTGCACGATGGCGCTGCCGTCGGCCTCGATTTCCTCAGCCGCCAGGATGCGGGTCATCTGGCCCTGGATCTGATCCTCGTCCAGGCGCTTGAGGTTGAACTGCAGGCAGCGGCTGAGCACGGTGACCGGCAGCTTCTGCGGGTCGGTGGTGGCCAGCAGGAACTTCACGTGCTCCGGCGGCTCTTCCAGCGTCTTCAGCAGCGCGTTGAACGCCGCCTTGGACAGCATGTGCACTTCGTCGATCAGGTAGACCTTGTACTTGCCACGCGAGGGCATGTACTGCGCGTTCTCGATCACCTCGCGCACGTCATCCACACCGGTGTTGGACGCGGCGTCGATTTCCAGCAGGTCGATGTAGCGGCCGGCGTCGATGTCCAGGCAGGCCGCGCACTGGCCGCACGGGTCGGCGCTGGTGCCCTGCTCGCAGTTCAGCGACTTGGCGAAGATGCGCGCGATGGTGGTCTTGCCCACGCCGCGGGTACCGGTGAACAGGAACGCATGGTGGACCCGGCCGCTGTCCAGCGCGTTGCTGAGCGCACGGACCACGTGTTCCTGGCCCACCAGCTCGGCAAAACGCTTCGGACGCCACTTGCGGGCAAGGACGAGATAGGACATCAGGCCACCGTTTTCCATCGGATGTTCCATTGTGCCATGCCTGTCCAGCCCCCTCGCCTCCGGCACGTCCTTCGCAGGTTCCTGACCGGGGTGCTTGTGAAGTGCCGCGCGGCCCGCTAGAATCTGCGCCCCTGCTGAGGCGTTTGCCGATGGCAGGGATCCGGAGAGGTGTCCGAGTGGTTGAAGGAGCACGCCTGGAAAGTGTGTAAGCGTCTAAACCGCGCTTCGGGGGTTCGAATCCCCCTCTCTCCGCCAGACAAACGCAAAAGGGCCGCCCACAGGGTGGCCCTTTTGCGTTTGTCTGGCGGATGGGATGGGTGGTGAGAAGCCACGCCGGGGTTCGACGGTTCTGCAGGAGCAGAACCGGACCGCCGCAGGCGGGTCCCGAGGCGCAACGCGCATCGGGATCGGGTGCATGGATGCACACGACAATCCCCCTCTCTCCGCAAGATTACGCAAGCCTCTGTTTACGCAGGGGTTTTTGCTTTTCTGGGGTAACCTTCGGCGGGACACGAATCGGGACACATCTGACGATGCACATCCCACACCATCTTGTTCGCGCGCCCTCTGGGCTCTGATCGTTCCGGCAACGGGTCCCGCCGATCTCCAGGCCATCGCGTCTTCAAACGCCGACTGCGCAAGACCGAGCTGGCCGTGGCCCAGCTGCGCCCTGCAACTGACGGCGCGCTATGCTCGGGCTTTCGAGGCGCTGAGAGAGCAACGCATGGGAATCAAGGAAGAGGACATCGGCGCGCTTCCAAGCACCTGACCGATGGCGACCCGCTACAGCAGTTGATCTTGAACCGGACCAAGGCGGCAGACGGGACGGTGACCGAGCACTAGCAAATCGACTGGCCTCGCTGCCGCTCGGCCCCCTCTCGGCAAAACGGTAATGGCGGCGCTCCTGCGCCGCCGGGCTTGCGCAACGGCGAAAACTCGTTATGCACTAGGGGTGGGCAAACGTCCTAGCAGCGGCACGCGCCGCCGACAAACTCCTGAAAGCCGCTGGTTACGACACGAGCGGCGAAGCTTGCGCCGAACCATGAAGAAAAAGCGAAAAGCAGCCAATGCCGCCAAGCAAGGGAAGAAGAAGGGAACAATGCGGAGAGCTCTGGCGCGCTGGTCGATGGCTTACATCGACCAGCACTGCATTATTGCCCATGCCTGCGAAGTCAGGGTGCCCTTAAGAGGGCACCCTGCTGCACCATATACGACTACCCTTGTGGGCGCGGATCAGGCACCTGGTCTCCTGCGAATCCCTTGTAGAGCAAAGACGCTCTCCTGTCGGCAGCCGCCAGCTCCGCAGAGCTGAGACCCATCTTCGCAATCTCGGTCGCTGCTTTGTGGTCGCCCATGATGTAAGCCAGACGGAGATATGCTGCACCATCTACCGCGTTTGGCACTTTCGATTCGCGATACGACTCTGAGATCGCGTAAAGCGCATAGAAGTTGCCCGATAGCACCTGATTTCGGAGCATGACTTGGCCGTCCATGAAGTTCTTCTCCAAGGCAATCCGTTTTCCCAGCACCGCGGCTGCGGTGGAGTCGCCCACTGACGCCTTTTGCTGCAATACATCCAGCGACTCTGATCGAAGCCGCTCGAGTTCAGCCTGCGAAGGATATTGATGCCGAATTAGCCATTCAGCCTCTTCTTGCGATCTTGCTTGCAGAGGGCCGGCGTCACGGCAGTCTCCAGTGCACAAGCGCTGCGCAACCACGGCCGCGTCAAAGCTATGGGATTCACCACCCGTCGAGTGCTGGGACGTGGTAGCGCGTGGTGTCTGTCCCGGAACAGAGTGGGACGACTCGGCGCCTTCTGCCGCCGGTGCCACTGCGCCCTTGTCTGGGGCGGGTTGTTCTGAACAAGCCGTGGCGATGACTGCCAAAATGGCCGTAAACAGAATCGATCTCGCGTGCATTACTTTACCCCGCACATGTTTTTCTGGACCTGTGTCCACCATTTTGAGCAGGATGCGTCTTCCGTCACTGCACGCCATTTCTCGCCGATAGAGTTTCGCGTGTCAACGAGCTCGACGATCCCATACGGAACGTAGTTTTCGAGGGGTACGCCAACCTTTCGTTGATGTTCAATGAACCAAATCATGAAATTCTGATTGTCGTTGGCCTCAGCATCGAATGCTTTCAGCATCTCGATACAATACTGTTCCGGCTTGGTCAGCGTTCCCCCGACGCGATACTGACTCGACGCATCGAGCTGAATGTCACATGTCAAACCAAGCTGAATCCGCATGCGAGCATTGGTCTCCACAAGGCTGGCGCCTGAGGCGAAACTGTTGACCTGTTCCTGCAAAGCTACTTGAAGGAACCAGATGGCTAGGGAATCCATCTGGATCGGCGTTCCTTCCCAATAGGCCTTGCCATTGACGAACGAATGAGCCATCCGCATGGAAGAGCGTTGTCCCGCGGGTATTCGATCATCCCCAAACAGCGGATCCGTTGGCATGGGAATAGGATTAGGGCATGCGGCGGGACGAGTGGCAAGCAGGAATTCACAAGATTGTTGCTGGTCACTACCAGCCCCGCCACCGCCCCCACCACTTGAATCGCCGGGATCATATCCTAGGTCAGGCGGGCGAGCCGGCGGTTCCATCGGAGGAGTGTATGGAGGAACGTAGGGAGGAGGGGTTGCGTCCACCGGAGGAAGATTGGTAGTGCCCCTGTCCGTCGAGGTGTCTGCGAAGCCGGGCTGAACGGCAAAGAAGCATCCTGCAACTACCAAGGTCAATCTGATGCTATGCCGTATTGCGGCACTCAGATCCGAGCCCCGAGTTGTCGAGTTTTTTGAGCGGTGCACGTGTCGCATTTTTCTCAATTCATCCTTGTGCATTTATCGATTGAGGAGGGCAATTTTCTCCCGAAGCACTGTCCTTGCAGATCTTCCGGAGAAGGGTGCGAAGCGTTTCGCTATAGAACTTGATGTGGCGACAGTCCTCGTGTTTGGAAACTATTTTTGCGGAAAGCCCATGATTTACCGTGCTGTTGAGTGCACAGATGCCGGCTGGGGAAATCTGTCCGAAGGCTGCTAGACAATCCAGAACGCGGGTATCGCACCCTGCCGCTTCTGCATCGAGATAGGCTTTCCCGATGTTAGAGCTGGTATGACGCCATTGGATGTAGTGGTTCACATCGAATAAGGTTCCACCGTCCATGGATCGCTCCCGCCATGATCTAGTTAGGCCAATTTTGTCGAACATGAGCCGCCACGCAATGTAAAGCGGATACAAGCTACGTTTCCTGGAGGCCATTTTGATCAAGAGGGTTCGGGCCACTCTGCCGTTGCCGTCATGCAACGGATGGATCGTCAAGAACTGAAATGCCGCGGCTTCGTCAATCTCCTCATTGGGGTTGTCGAGATGATCTGCGAGGAATGACACTAGATCCGCCATCTGTTGCGGCACTCTTGCCATTGCGGGGCAAACAAGACTTGCCTCTAAGGGCGATGCTGCCCCGACCCAGGAGCGATCTGAGCGAAGTTGGAACGGTGCAATTCCGGAGCACTGAGCCATCTGCTCCAGAAAACTCCTCCAATCCTGAACATCGCTAGTTGCCAGCGGTCGGATGCTTTGAATGATTCCGTCCTTGGCACTGGGTGAAAGTGAATAGCTCTCAGCCACGTGGACTCTGTGGACACGATTGAATCGGGCTGTAATCAGCAGCAGTGCCCGAGCCGCTTTCATGTCCATCCGCCAGTCAGTGTGCGTCACTGAGGAAAATGAGTGTCCTGACAGTGGCTGGGGACTGGAGACAACGACTCCATGGTCTTCCCATATGCGGGGATCGGCCGCTTCCTTGATCAACGGCAGCGGTGTGAATAGGCAGCCCGGATGGATTTCAACAGCCGACGGCATTCTTCATGTCCCCGATAGCGAATTGAGAGCTTGGGCGGCGCTTATGAGTCGTCCCGATACGTACTAACGTAGAAGTGGCATGATCACCCCCGGTGATTGGGAGAAGATCCTCTCCCCTCGCCGGGTGCCCGTTGTTCGCAGTGAAGTGGTTAGCCACTAGGAGGCCCTGAGATGGCTCATTGAGCAGTCGGGTCCAGCGGGTAGGACCAATTGGAGTAGCTATCCCGCGACCAGCCCTCGGCGATCCAGGCGGCATTCTCTAAAGGCACACGGAGGAGCCCCGGAGCTATCCGTGCATGCTTGGATAGTCCTACAATGCGCCGGGCACAAAACAGGGCACTCCCGGTTTGTGAATGCCAAGCGGTTCAAGGGGTTGGATCCGACTCAACTGGATCCCCCCTCTCCGCCAGATAACTGAAAAAGGCTGCCTCAAGGGGTGGCCTTTTTCAGTTATCTGGCGCGGGACGCGAAGTGCGCTGCGCGCGCTTCGCCCCAAACGTTGCTGTGCAACCATTGGGCCCCTCCCTTCGCCTGCCTCTCCCCGCCCCTGTCGGGGCAGCCCCTCAACAGAGGGACTTGTTCCTCCAGATCCATCAGTAGATCCACGCCACGCGTGGATGCTTTTGATCGCCTTACGCACGCTCGTTGGCACTCCAAAACAAAGCTGAACGAAACCTGAAAATTCGCTATCGTAGACGCCTTCATCCGACGCTTGGCCCATTGCCCATGAGTTCGACCGACAGCGCTCACGCCGACTGCGAGAACTGCAACACCGCCCTGCAGGGCCACTACTGCCATCGCTGCGGGCAATCGGCGCACAACCCGCTCAAGCACGTGGGCCATGCCATCGAAGAAGTGTTCGAATCCTTCTGGCACCTGGACGGGCGCATCTTCCGCACGCTGCGCGATCTCTGGGTTCCCGGCCGCATCACGCAGAACTACCTCAAGGGCCGCCGGGTCGGATACGTGCAGCCTTTGCGGCTGTTCGTCATCCTCACCCTGTTTACGTTCTTCATCGGCAAACTGTTCGTGCACGTCGACGACATCCGCATGGGCGGAGGCGATTCGCTGTATGCCAAGTCCATCACCGTTGAACAGGTCGAGGCCGCACGCGCGAAACAGCTGACGATGATCGATCAACAGCAGGCCAGCTCACCTGCTACCGGCAACGCCGGCTTCGCCATGGCCAGAGCGGCGGTGAATGCGGCAGCCGCACAGCGTAAAGCCGAGCTCACCGGCACCAGCAAGGAGGTCGCCACGACCGAGCCCGGCACCTTCTTCAACCACACCGTCAACGGCAAACCGTGGGACGCTGACACCAACCCCATCGTGGTGGCCGGCTGGCCCCGGTTCGCCAACAACTGGCTCAACAAGCGCCTGCACAACGGCAACGCCAACATCCAGCGCATGGGGGGCAAGACCGATCTGTACATGCAGGCGATCCTGACCGCATTGCCCGGTGCCCTGTTCTTCCTGATGCCGGTGTTCGCGCTGGTACTGCGCATCGCCTACGTGCCACGGCAGATGGGGTATCTGGAACATCTGGTGGTGGCGCTGTACAGCCACTGCTGGCTGATGATGGTGCTGCTGGCAACCTTCCTCATCGCCGGCATCAGCAGCGCGCTCGCATCCCCCGCCTTCGCCGCCGCCAGCCAATGGCTGTATGCCCTGCTGTGGCTGGCGGTCCCGGTCTATCTGCTGTGGATGCAGCAACGCGTGTATGGCGGCAACAAGGCGCTGACCGTGTTGCGCTACCTTGCCATCGGCGGCGTCTACCTGTTCCTGGTGAGCTTCGTGGTGATGTATGCGGTGCTGGCGGGAATCTCGGCCTGAGGGATACACGCACGGCATCCGGCCCATGAATCCACGTGTAGCGTGGATCTACTGACGATCGTCTATCGTGGGCCCATGAACCTCCGCCTCTACCGACCCGCAGATGCCAGCGCCTGCCTGTCGATTTTCGACAGCAACGTGCCCACCTACTTCGCGCCCGAAGAGCGCAGCGACTTTGAACGCTTCCTGCGTGAGCAGGCCATGGACTGCGCCTTCCAGGTGATCGAGCGCGACCACCGCATCGTGGCCTGTGGCGGCCTGTCGCGACGCGGTGATGGCAGTGCCGGTTTCTGCTGGGGCATGGTGCAGCACGCGCTGCACCGGCATGGATTGGGACGCGAACTGGCGCTGGCGCGCCTGCGCCAGGCCGAAGCGGATCCCTCGATCAATCGCGTCACGCTCAGCACCAGCCAGCACACCCAGGGCTTCTACGCCGGCCTGGGCTTCCAGGTGACACGTGTGGTGCCCGATGGCCACGGCGCCGGGATCGACGCTGTGGAAATGGAGCGGGAGCTCTAGCGCTCCCGCCCCGGTCCCATCCACGCCCGCCGTGGTTCTACCGCTGGCCCGCTCGCCTCAGAAGCCCACGCGCAGGTTGATCTGCCCGCCGACATCGCGGCGACCGTCGCCGTGCTGGCCCTGCACGAACATCGACAGCTGGCTGTTGCGGCCGAGCCCAACCGCCACGCCGACCTGACTGACCAACGCATTGCGTGCCATCACCGCGCTGTACACATCGAACGCATTGCCGCCGACCGCGAAGCGGTTGCGGCTGGCCACGTCGGTGTCACCCGAAGCATGCTGCCAGCCGAGGCCGACCGTCAGCTGTGCCGGGAATCGCTCGCCGCTGCCCACGTCCCAGCGGCCCCGCACGCCCACGGTGCTGACATTGAGCGTGTCCTTGCCGCCTTCCAGCTCCAGCGCAGCAGTGCCGCCCTGCTCCACCGCGCGATCACTGTCGACCCAGTGCTTGGTGAACTGCACGTACGGCTGCAGCTGGGTCCTGCCGTGGGTCCAGGTCCAACTGCCCTCCACCTGCGCGATGGTCACATCCGAGTCCTGGCGGCTGTACAGGGTCTGGCCCAGCAGCGGCACTTCACGCGTCGTACGCGTGCGGTAGTCGCCGCGCGACACGCTGCCACCGACCGCAAAGCCGTTGTTCCACTGGCCCTGCGCATACAGGCCGAAGGTGTTGCCACGCAGGCGGGCGCGCGAGCTGCGATCGTACAGGCGCGTATCCAGCCGTTCGTTGCCGGCCGCTGCACCCAGCACCACGTGCTCGCCCAGCTGCCAGTCCACGCCGGCCATCAGCGCATTGCGGTTGGAGCGGATGTCGTCGCCGTTGCCATCACCATCCTGCCTGAACACCTTGCCGCTGCCGGCCAGCCAGGCCGACGCGCGCTCGCCACGCACCGTCGGCAGCTCGCTGCCCAGGCGCTGGCGGATGCCTTCTTCCAGATAGTTGTCATACAGCAGCACAGCGCGACTGGCGGCATGCACTTCACCGGACAGCTGGTCGAATGCGCTGCGCGCGGTGGCGGCGTCATAGATCAACACCGTGTTGTACAGCCCCAGTGCCGAGCCACTCTGCGGCAGGCTGTCCAGCGCCGCAGCGGTGTTGTACTGGTTGCGCGTCTTCGCCGCCGTGGTGAAGGCTGCGGTCTGCGCCACATCGATCTGCAGATTGGCCGTGTTCGCCGTGTAGACCGGGGTGATGGTCAGGAAGGCCGACGGCGTCTTCGCCGAAGCGAACTGCCCGCTCACGCCACCGCCCGCATTGACCACGGTGTACTGCTGGCCCTGCTGGTAGCTGGTGCTCGGCGAGATGGTATTCACCTGCACGCTGCTGCCACCCACGTTGGCACTGCCACCCACCTGCACCGTGTCGCTGCCGGTGGCACCCAGATCGATGCCCAGCGTGCTGCCCGGCGACAAGGTCAGGTTGCCACCCACCGTGATCGTGCCGGTGCCATTGCCCGCAGCGCTGCCATTGCCTGGGCCATTACCCGGCGACAGCACGCCGCCACTGGATACCGTCACGCCACCACCGGTACCCCCGATGGTGCCGGTGCCGGACAGCGTGGTGCCGCTGCCGATGGTCCACTGGCCGCCGATGTTGCCGGTGACATTCAGGCCACCGCCGGTGACCTGGCCGGTGCCGCTGAAACCACCACTGTTGCCGCCGAGATTCAACCCACCCGGGCCGGCCTGCACGATGCTGCCACCTCCGCTGATGCTGCCGCCCAGCGTGGTGCTGCCACCGGTGTTGATGATCAGCCCACCGTTGTTGGTGATGTTGCCGGTGATCGAGCCACTGGCGCCGCCATTGCCAACCTGCACGGTGCCACCGGCGTTGATGGTGGTGCCGCCGGTGTAGGTGTTGTTGCCGGTCAGGGTGATGGTGCCAGCACCGGCCTGGGTCAGGCCACCGCTGCCGCTGATGGTGCCACCGACGGTGGTGTTGCCACCGACGTTGAACACCAGGCTGCCGTTGTTGCTGACGTTGCCGGCAATCGATCCGCTCGCGCCGCCGTTGCCGACCTGCAGCGTGCCGCCGGTGTTGATGGTGGTGTCGCCGGTATAGGTGTTGTTGCCGCCCAGGATCAGCGTGCCGCTGCCGGCCTGGGTCAGGCCACCGCTGCCGCTGATGGCGCCGCCGACGGTGGTGTTGCCACCCACGTTGAAGATCAGGCTGCCGTTGTTGGTGACGCTGCCGCCAATCGCACCGGTCGCGCCGCCATCGCCCACCTGCAGGGTTCCACCGGCAGTGATGGTGGTCGGGCCGGTGTAGGTGTTGTTGCCGGTCACGGTCAGCGTGCCACTGCCGGCCTGGGTCAGGCCACCGCTGCCGCTGATGGTGCCGCCCAGCGTGGTGTTGCCCGCGACGTTGGACGCAAGCGTGCCGTTGTTGGTGATGTCGCCGACGATCGAGCCGGTCGCACCACCGTTGCCCAGCTGCAGCGTGCCGCCGGCATTGATGGTGGTACCGCCGGTGTAGGTGTTGGTACCGGTCAGCACCAGCGAGCCACTGCCCGCCTGGGTCAGGCCACCCGCACCACTGATGGTGCCTCCCAGCAGGGTGTTGCCAGCGACGTTGGAGATCAGCGAACCATTGTTGGTGATGTCGCCAGCGATCGAACCGGTCGCTCCACCATTGCCCACCTGCAGCGTGCCACCGGTATTGATGATGGTACCGCCGGTATAGGTGTTGTTGCCGACCAGCGTCAGCACGCCGGCACCGACCTGGGTCAGGCCACCACTGCCACTGATCGCGCCACCGACCGTGGTATTGCCCGCCACGTCGAACACCAGGCTGCCGTTGTTGGCGACGTTGCCGGTGATCGCACCGGTCGCACCGCCATTGCCGACCTGCAGCGTGCCACCGGCATTGATGGTGGTACCGCCGGTGTAGGTGTTGTTGCCGGTCAGCACCAGTGTGCCAGCGCCGGCCTGGGTCAGGCCACCACTGCCGCTGATGGTGCCGCCCAGCGTGGTGTTGCCCGCCACGTTGGACACCAGCGCGCCGTTGTTGGTGATGTCGCCGACGATCGCGCCGGTCGCACCGCCATTGCCGACCTGCAGCGTGCCGCCTGCATTGATGGTGGTACCGCCGGTGTAGGTGTTGTTGCCGGTCAGCACCAGCGTTCCGCTGCCAGCCTGGGTCAGGCCACCGCTACCGCTGACCACACCGCCTACGGTTGCGATGGTGCCCAGGTTGTAGACCAGGCTGCCGTTGTTGGTGATGTCGCCCAGCACCGAACCGGAGCTGCCGCCGTTGCCGATCTGCAGCGAGCTGCCACCATTGATGGTGGTACCGCCGGTATAGACATTGTCACCGCTCAGGGTCAGCGTGCCGGTGCCGCTCTGCACCAGGCCGCCGGTGCCACTGAGCACACCGCCGAAGGTGGTGCTGCCGTTGTTGCCGCCGGTGGTCAGGGTCGCACCACCCAGCACCACGCTGGATCCGGCTACACCGGCTAGGCCACCAATGCTCTGGTTGCCACCGGCACTGATGTCCAGCGTACCGGCACCGGTCAGATTGACCGTGCTCGCACCCGACAGGGTGCCACCGGCCGCCACCGCCAGCGTGCCGCTGTTGATGGTGGTGTTACCGGTGTAGGTGCTGGCACCGCCTAGGGTGACCGTTGCTGCGCCATCCTTGAGCAGACCGCCAGCGCCGCTGATCGGGCCGTTCAAGGTCAGCGCGTTGCTGCCGGCAAGGGTCAGCGTGCCGCCGGCCAGCTGCACGGTATTGGCCAGCGTCAGCGCGCTGGTGCCGTCCAGGCTGGCATTGCCGCCCACGGTCAGCGTGCCGGTTCCCAGTGCATTGTTGTTACCCAAGGCAAGGCCACCGGCGTTGAGTGCCACGCCACCGCTGAAGGTATTGCTGCCGGTCAGGCCCTGGATGCCTGCACCATTCTTCACCAGGCCACCGGTACCGGTAATGTCACCAGCGAAGGTCGTGTTTCCCACGCCATTGAGGGTCAGCGTGCTGCCGCCGAGCGCGACCGTACTGCCGGTAACACCGGCCAGTGATCCGATGCTCTGCGCACCACCGGCAGAAATATCGAACGCTGTTCCGGCGTTGGCCAGTGTCACCGCGCCATTCGCTGCCAGGCTTCCTCCGGCGCCAATCGCCAGCGTGCCCGCATTGATGGTGGTGCCACCAGTGAAGGTATTGGCACCGGTCAGGGTCTGGGTGCCGGTGCCTTCCTTGATCAGCCCACCGGTACCCCCCACCGAACCACTGAACGTGCCATTGACGGGACCACCAATGGTCAAGGTGTTGCCGCCCAGGTTCACCGTGCCGTTGCCGATCAGGGTACCGAACTGCTGCGTGCCGCTGCCCGCCGACAGATCGAAGGTCGCACCACTGGCCAGGTTGACGATGCCACTGGCATTCAAGCTCGCGCCGGCACCCAATGCCAACGTACCGGCATTGATGAAGGTGCCACCGGTATAGGTATTGACACCGTTCAAGGTCAGCGTTGCCGCACCCTCCTTGGTCAGCGAGCCGGTGCCACTCAGGCTGCCGTTGAGGGTGAGGTTGTTGCTGCCGAGTACGGTCAGCCCGGCGTTGAGGACGAAGTTGTTGGCCAACGTCACCGCAGTGTTCGAATCGAGCGTACCGTTGCCCCCCACCGTTACCGCCCCGGTGCCCAGCGCAGCATTGTTGCCGACCACCAGGCCACCGGCATTGAGCGTTACACCGCCACTGAAGGTGCTGGCGCCGTTGAGGGTCTGCACGCCTGCGCCGTTCTTGACGAGGCCACCATTGCCGGTGATCGCACCGTTGAACGTGCTGTCTACCGTGCCACCCAGGGTCAGCGCGCTGCCACCGAGTGCCACCGTGCTGCCGGCCACGCCGGCCAGCGAACCGATGCTCTGGTTGCCCGCAGAGATATCGAGGGTACCGGTACCTGCCAGGTTCACCGCGCCGGTCGACGCCAGGCTGCCGCCGGCGCCGATCGCCAGCGTGCCGCTGTTGATGGTGGTGCCTCCGGTGTAGGTGTTCGCACCGGTCAGGGTCACGGTGGCCGCACCATTCTTGATCAGCCCACCGGTACCGGAAACCATGCCGCCCAGGGTCAGTGCATTGCTGCCCAGCAGGTTGAGGTTGGCACCTGATGCCAGCGTGATGTTGTTGGCCAGGTTGGCCGCGGTCGAAGCATCCAGCGTAGCGCTGGCCCCCACCGTCAGCGCACCGCTGCCGAGCGCGGCGCTGTTGCCGACCACCAGGCCACCGCCGTTGAGCGCCAGGCCGCCGTTGAACAGGTTGGCGCCGCCCAGCGTGAGGATGCCGGTGCCGTTCTTGACCAGGCCACCGGTGCCGGAAATCGCGCCGTCGAACACGCTGTTGCCGTTGCCGCCGAGGATCAGCGACTGCGCGCCCAGAGTGACCGTGGAGCCGGTCACCCCGGCCAACGAACCAATGGTCTGGCTGGCACCGGACGTCGAGATGTCGAAGCCGGTTCCCGCTGCGGTAAGTGTCACTGCACCGGTGGCCGCCAGGCTGCCGCCCGGACCGATCGCCAGTGTGCCGGCATTGATGAAGGTGCCGCCGGTGTAGGTGTTGGCACCGGTCAACGTCTCGATGCCCGCACCGACCTTGGTCAGGCTACCCGTACCTGCGATCGAGCCACTGAAGGTGCCATTGGTCGCCCCGCCGACTTCGATCGAATTGGCGCCCAGGTTGACCGTACCGTTGCCGACCAGGGTGCCGAACACCTGCGTGCCACTGCCGGCCGACAGATCCAGCGTCGCGCCGGTGGCGAGGTTCACGGTCCCGCTCGCCGCCAGGCTTGCACCGGCACCCAGCGCCAGTGTGCCGGCGTTGATGTTGGTACCACCGGTATAGGAGTTGATACCGTTCAAGGTCAGCGTTGCGCCACCATCCTTGGTCAGGCTGCCGGTACCGGAAATCACCCCGTTGAGCGTCAGCGCATTGGTGCCCAGTACGGTCAGGCCTGCGTTGAGCGCGATGTTGTTGGTCAGTGCTGCCAGGCCGGTGGTGTCCAGCGTGGCGGCACCACCGACGGTCAACCCACCGGTGCCCAGCGCCGCGTCATTGCCGAGCACCAGCCCGCCTGCGTTGAGCGTCACGCCGCCGCCAAACGTGTTGGCACCGGACAACGTCTGCACGCCTGCACCCACTTTCACCAGGCCGCCGCCGCCACTGATCACGCCATCGAACGCAGCGTTGCTGGCGGTTCCGAACGTCAATGAGTTTCCGCCCAGCGCCAGCGTGCTTCCGCCCGCACCGTTGAGCGCGCCGATGGTCTGGCTGCTGCCGGCACCGGAGATATCGAAGCCAGCGCCTGCGCCCAGCGTGACATCACCCGCCGCGGCAAGGCTGCCACCTGTTCCCAGTGCCAGCGTACCGGCGTTGATGGTGGTACCGCCGGTATAGGTGTTGGCACCGGACAGCGTCAGCGTGGTGGCACCGTTCTTGATCAGGCTGCCGTTGCCATCGATCACACCCGACAGCGTCAGCGCATTGCTGCCCGGCAATGTCAGTGCGACACCCGAGCCCAGCGTGACCGCATTGCCGAGCGTCGCTGCAGCACCCGCATCCAGCGTGGTGCTGGCATTCACCGCCAGCGTGCCGGAACCGAGTGCGCCGTTCGCGCCGACCACCAGGCCACCACCGTTCAAGGTCAGGCCGCCACCGAAGGTATTGGTGTTGTTGAGCGCCAGCAGGCCTGCACCGTTCTTGATCAGGCTGCCGCTGCCGGCCACCACGCCTGCAAGGGTGAGATCGCTGCTGCCGCCCAGCGTCAGCTGCGTACCCCCACCGAAGTTCACGGCGTTGGCCAGATTCAGTGCCGTCGTTCCGTCCAGGCTGACGTTGCCGCCGATGCCCAGCGTGCCCGTGCCCAGCGCCCCCGAATTCCCGAGGATCAGGCCACCGGCATCAAGCGCGACACCGCCACTGAAGGTATTGGCACCGGACAGCGTCTGCACGCCAGCACCGACCTTGATCAGCCCACCGCTGCCATCGATGACACCGGCAAAGCTGCCATTGCTGGCGCCACCGAAAGTAAGGGTCTGCGTGCCCAATGCCACATGGCCGCCTGCCACGCCGTTCAACGCGCCAATGGTCTGCCCGGCACCCGCTGCGGAGATGTCCAGCGTCGCGCCGGCACCGGCGAGGTCCACCGCACCGATGGCGGCAAGACTGCCACCCGCGCCGAGTGCCAGCGTACCTGCGTTGACCGTGGCGCCACCGAGGAAGGTATTGGCACCGGACAAGGTCAGCGTCGAGGCGCCGTCCTTGATCAGGCCACCGGCACCACTCACCACACCGCTCAGAGTGAGATTGCTGCTGCCCGGCAGGGTCAGCGTATTGGCGCCCAGGTTCACTGCATTGACCAGCGAAACCGGGGCGCTCGCATCCAGAGAAACATTGCCGCCGATGTTCAGTGCACCGGTACCCAACGCACCGTTGGCGCCGACCGACAGACCGCCCGCATTCAGCGTCAGACCACCACTGAAGGTGTTGCTGTTGTTCAACGACAGCACGCCAGTGCCGGTCTTGATCAGGCCACCGGTGCCGGTAATCAGTCCGCCCAGAGCAACATTCTCATTGCTGGTCAGGCTCAGCTGCGCACCGGCATCGAGATCGATGGCATTGCCCAGGTTCAATGCCACCGTACTGCCCAGGGTCGCGTTCGCGCCCACGGCAAGCAGCCCGGTTCCCAGTGCGCCAGCGTTGCCCAGCATCAGGCCACCGCCGTTGAGCGTCAGCCCACCGGCGAAGTTGTTGGCGCCGTTGAGCGTGAGCGTGCTGGCGCCGTTCTTGATCAGGCCACCGGCTCCGGAAACCACCCCGCCAAGCGTGATCGCCTGCGAACCCGGCAGCGACAGCGCAGCCCCACTACCCAGAGTGACATTGTTGACCAGGTTCAACGCCGTGCTGCCATCGAGCGATGCATTGCCACCCACGCTCAATGCGCCCGTCCCGAGTGCACCGCTGTTGCCCAGCAGCAGGCTGCCGGCATTGAGGTTCAGGCCGCCGCTGAATGCATTGGTACCGTTCAAGGTCAGCAGCGAGGCACCGTTCTTGGTCAGGCTGCCGGTGCCGGTGATGTTGCCGCCCAGGGTGAGGTTCTGGCTGCCCGGCAGGGTCAGCACCGCGCCAAGGTTGATGGCATTGCCCAGATTCAGTGCTGCGGTTGCGTCGAGCAAGCCATTGCCGCTGACCGTCAATGCGCCGGTACCGAGTGCACTGCCGTTGCCCAGCAACAGGCCACCGGCCGCCAGGTTCAGGCCACCACTGAAGGTATTGGCGCCGCTGAGCGTCTGCGTGCCCGTTCCCTGCTTGACCAGGCCACCGGTACCGCCGATCACGCCGCCGAATGTCTGGTTGGTGGCATCACCGAAGGTGAGCGTGCTGCCGCCCAGCGAGAGGATGCTGCCTGCCGCACCGGACAGCGCACCGATGGTCTGGTTGCCGCCGAGCGAGATGTCCAGTTCGGCGCCGGCCCCCGCCAGGCTCACCGCCCCGGTGGCCGCCAGACTGCCGCCACTGGCCAGTGCCACCTTTCCTGCGTTCACGTTCAGACCGCCGGTGAATGCGTTGGCCCCACCCAGCGTAAGCGTGGAGGCGCCGTTCTTGACCAGGCTGCCGGTACCACCGATCACGCCGCCCAGCGTCAGCGCGTTGGAGCCCAGCACGTTGAGCGAACCACCCACCCCCAGGTTGATGCCGTTGCCCACGGTCAGTGCCGAGCTGGCATCAAGCGTCACCGCGCCACCGACATTCAATGCGCCGGTTCCCAGCGCACCGCCGTTGCCGAGCACCAGTCCTCCAGCCGTGAGCGACAGCCCTCCACCAAACGTGTTGGCGTTGTTGAGGGTCAGGGTGGCCGCGCCGTTCTTGACCAGGCTGCCGGAGCCACCGATCACGCCGTTGAAGGTCAATGCCTGGTTCCCGGACAGATTGAGGATGCTGCCCGCGCCCAGATTGACCGCGTTGGTGAGAGCGAGCGCCCCGGTGCCATCGAGAGACACGTTGCCGCCAACACTAAGTGTTCCAGTACCCAGCGCGCCTGCATTGCCCAGCAGCAGGCCACCGCCGTTGAGCGTGACGCCACCTGTGAAGGTATTGGCGCCCGACAGGGTCTGGGTACCCGTGCCGACCTTGACCAGCGCGCCGCCGACACCGCCGATGACGCCGGAGAAGCTGGTGCTGGTGTTCAAGCCACCCAACGTGAGGCTGCGCGCGCCAAGGTTGAGCGCACCGGATCCGGCGAGTGAGCCGATGGTCTGGCTGGCCGCAACCGAGAGATCGAGGTTGGTACCTGCGCTCAGCGAGATCGCACTTGTCGGCGACAGACTGCCACCGGCGCCCAATGCCAGCGCACCACCGGTGACCGCGAAGGAGCCCGTAAGCAGGTTGGCACCATTCAAGGTGAGGGTACCCGGACCCGCCTTGACCAGGTCGCCAGCGCCGGAGATCGAACCATTCAGGCCCAGCGCGTTGCTGCCCAGCAGGTTGAGCGTGCCGCCACCGTTGATGACGAGGTTGTTGCCCAGATTGAAGTTGGCCGAGGTATCCAGCGAAGCGTTGCCACCGACGGTCAGACTGCCGCTGCCGAGTGCGCCGGCATTGCCGAGCACCAAGCCGCCGGCATTGAGGTTGACGCCACCGCTGAACAGGTTCGCACCGCCCAGGGTGACGATGCCGGTGTTGTTGACCGTCAGCCCACCAGCGCCTGAAAGCACTCCGCCCAGACCGAATGCATTGGTTCCGGACAGAGACAGATTGCCACCGAGGCTGAATGCGTTGGCCAGGTTCAGACCGGCCGTGGAGGAGGCGATGGCACCGCCGCTGGCGGTGAACAGCCCTGTGCCGAAGGAACCGGCATTGTTGAAATTGATCAGACCATCATTGAGCGTGGTCGTACCTGCGCCAGCCCACGCACCCTGCAGGTTCCAGGTACCGCTGTTGACGGTGAGCCTCTGGAAGTTGATGTACTGGTTCCAGCCCAGCGTGGTCACCGCCCCACCGGTACCGCTGCCCGGGCCGGTTGGGCTGTTCTGCAGCACCAGGCTGTTGTTGGACGCCGAACCACCGTCGACGATGCCGGCCGCGGCCAGATTCACCGCAAGCACGCCGACCTGTCCAGCGACGCCGATACCGGCGGTATTGACGCTGGAACCAGACACGGCGGTGAAGGTGTTGCCGGTGACCGAACTACCCAGGTTCACGCTGCCGTTGATGGTTCCCGCATTGAGGAAGGTATTGCCGGCCCCCGCCGTGGCCGAGCCTTGGAACCCTATGCGGCCGGTAATGGTGCCGGTGTTGTTGAGATTGGTCTGCGCACCACCGTAGCTGACGATCGATGCCGCATCGGCCGTGGTCAACAGGCCTGCGCCAAGGATCGACATGTCCACATTGCCGGCGTTGATGATGTTGCTGACACCGCCGGAAGCGTTCTGCATCACCAGCGCCTGTCCACCGAAACCGAGAATGGAGCCGATATTGACCAGGCCTTTGATCGCCCCGCCCGCCTGGTTGTTGACGTTGATGGTGTTTCCACCGACGGTGTTGTTACCCAGCACCATGCCCGACGCCGCCAGGCTCAGGCCACCGTTGAGGGTGGGATCGATCGTGCCCTGGTTGTTCACGGTGATGCCGTTACCGCTCAAATTCACGGCACTTCCGCCAACGATCGGCGGCACGCTGAGCACAGCGCCGGTCTGGATATCCAGCGTCACGCCATTGATGCTGTTGGCCAGCGAATTGGTATTGGAGCCAGTCGCGCAGGTCACCGTGGTGCCTGCGGTAGTGCACGCCGCGAATACCGAACCACTGGCCAGCGTGGCAGCCAATGCCACCGCCAACTGGTGCGCCCTCAATCGCGGCACCCGCCCTGCGCAGACCGCGCTTCCCCCGGGATTCTGGGCGACCTCCGAAGCAACCTGCATTACGCCGAGGGCACGATTGAAAACCAGACGGTAAATGCGGTTCATCGGTAAATCTCCATGAAAAGACCGGATGGCACTGCAGGCAGGTTTTTTGAAGACAATGCGGCCCACCCCGGCTCCCGACACGGGAACAAGGCCTGGCGTCATTAACTTCTGAAAATCTTCACATCTTCACGCGACCGCACCTGGGACAGGCAGGCCAACGTGTCCGCCAAGGCGAAAACTCCCCGATTTCGCATGACGAATGGCGGCACTGTGCGGCCGATGGCGCCAGCGGCATGTGAATCACGCTCGTTATTTTCATGACGCACGTCAAATAAAACGGGCGGACAAAATGGTTTTGCCGAAAATGCATATACCTGCAGCAGACGGAGATTCCTTTCTCCGCCCAACTAAATGCATTCAGCTGCTCGAGAGTTTCATCAGCACCAGGCCGGAAACGATCAGCACCGCCGCACCGATCCGCATCGGGCTGACCTGCTCACCGAGGAAGACGATGCCGACCACGAACGCGCCGACCGCGCCGATGCCGGTCCAGATCGTGTAGGCGGTGCCCAGCGGCAGGCTGCGCATGGCCACCGCCAGCAGCCAGAAGCTGGCGATCATGCCGATGATGGTGACCACGGTAGGGGTGAGCTTGGTGAAGCCTTCGGACTGCTTCATGGACACGGCCCAGACGATTTCCAGCAGGCCGGCGAACAACAGATAGATCCAGGCCATGACAGCCCTCCTCTTGGTAGGGCCAGGCCGTCCTGGTCATTGATTCCCGATGTGGGGGAGGTCGTTCCTCCTGGCCGGCATTCTAGCAACGCCGGTCGGCGCGGGGCGTTGCCGGCAGACGCGGGTTACAGCCGATTCAGTGCACGAAGCTGGCGTCGATGTACCTGCCTGCGCTATAGTTGCCGTCTGCCATCGGCCAGCCGATGTGCAGTCCGGCTGTGGTCTCCGGCGCATCGCGCGCTGCTTCCCCTGATCCGTGAACCGGCCGCCCACTGGGCGGCCAACGTCTCTATGGTGGCCCCGTCGGCCCCTCGCGACGCTAGGTCGAAAATCCCGCCAGGGCCGGAAGGCAGCAACGGTATCGATCGACGCGGGCGCCGAGGTCAGCCGGCGGGGCCATCGCCTTTTCGGGCGTGGCCCCACTTCTGGTAGCTGCCAATCTTGGTTGGCGCTTTTCGCCGGGCATGGCCCGGCGCTACCGCGCCTCAGGCGTGCCCTGGTGAAACACCACCCTCCATTCCTGCGCATGCCGTCGCCACAGCGAACTGCGCAACACCCAGCCCTGGGCCTGGCCATCAACGTGATAGCGGCTGCGGTAGCGCACCTGGGCCAGATCCTCGGCCAACAGCCACACCGCGTACCGTTCCGATTCGATCAGCCCCTGCGCGCGCTCCAGCGGGATCTCCTGCAACGCCGCATCACGGCCGTAGCATCGCCCGGAACTGCCGATCTCGCTGAAATCCTCGTCCAGAAGTGCCGCCAGTTGCTCGCGATCGGCGCGCACCTGCGGCGCATGCAGCGCGCGTTCCAGCGCCTCCAGCTCGGCAGCCAGCGCCGCGTCGGCGGGCTGGCCAGCACCGCTCACGGCGGATCCTGCACCAGCACGTGCGGTGCAGTGGGGTTGGCCAGCGGCACGCACTGCCCCGGCTGCGCCACACGGTGCCCCCGCGCGGCCAGCGCCTGGCCGTCGGCCGCGCTCGCATAGTGGTAGAGCATCATCCGCGCCTGCAGTTCGACGCTGTACTCGCGCTCCAGGTCGTCCACGCCGGTGTGCGACGGGTTGCCGTGCAGGCCGCAGTCGTGCGCGATCAGTTCATTGTCGTTGGCGAAGCGGGCCAGCATCTCCGGAATCGGCCGGGTATCGCCGCTCCAGGTCAGCGCGCCCTGCAGGCGCAGGCCATAGGCCGTCTCCGGCCAGTGGTGGCGCACCGGGAACACTTCCAGGCGCACGCCCTCGTGCCAGAACGCCTCGCCCACCACGACCAGCTGGAACGCATCCCAGAAGTTGGCACCGCCCTCGGCCAGCACGTTCGGGTAGTCCCCGATGCGCTTGTGCAGCAGCGGCACCACGGTGGCAGGCACATACAGGCGCACCTTGCCGCGCCGGTGCGCGTTGAAGAAGGTATCGACGAACAGGCGCTCGAAGCCCGCTACGTGGTCCAGGTGCACATGGGTGACGAACAACGCCTGCGGCATGTGGCCGTAGTGCGCCTTGAACGCGGTCAGGCCTTCGCCGCCACAGTCGATGGTCAACCACGGCCGACCGTCCCGTTCGATCACCGACATCGGCGACCCCAGCTCGACCGCCGACGCATTGCCGACGCCGAGGAAACGCAACGACCAGTCCATCAGGTGCCCCGGTTCCAGGCCATGTCATAGGCGCGGCGCAGCCGCGCGTAATCCTTCTGCACGTCTTCCATGCTGCGCTCGCCGCGCAGCTTGATCAGCGAGCGCAGCAGGCGCTTGAGATTGCGTTCGCGCCAGGCGGTCGCCGGGATGCGGATCACCCCGCGGTCGAAGTCGATCAACCAGCCGTGGCCGTTGCCGTCGAACAGGATGTTGTGCGCATTGAGGTCGGCATGGTCCAGGCCGGCACGATGGAAGCGGGCGATCAGCCGCCCGGTCTCCTCCCACGGTGCGCCCCGGCCCGCGACCAGCGCGCGGTCGGCCAGCGAACGGACACCCTCGATCCGCTCCATCAGGATTGCAGCCCGGTAGCGCAGGCCCTCGCGCATGTAGAACGCCGCCAGTGGCCGGGGCACCGGCAGCTTTTTCTCGCGCAGCGCGCGCATCAGCCGGAATTCGGCGAAGCTGCGCGTCCGGTCCGCGCCGCGCCAGAGGTACTGGTCATGGCTGATCTTCGCCGCCAGGCCACCGCGCAGGTAGTGGCGCAGCACGCTGGCGCCGAACGGCGCATCGACGAACCAGGCGCTGCCACGACCGCCCTCGCCCACCGGCCGAGCCCTGCTGCCCCAGTGCTGGGGCGAGAACAGGCCGATCTCGGCTTGCCGCAGCCGCTCGCGGTCGAACAGAATGGCCCCGATGCCGCGACCCTCGCGGCATGGCGTCAGCGCTTCATTGGCGTCGAATGCGACCATTTCATTGAGTCTAACAACACATGGCATCAGCGTCCTCCTCCTTGTGCCTCCTGCGCCTGTCCGCACTTGGCGATGTCACCCACGTGGTGCCCCTGGTGCGCACCCTGCAGGCTGCGCGCCCGGATACGCCGATCCACTGGATCATCGACAAGGCCGGCCACAAGCTGCTCGACGGCCTGCCCGGTGTCACCTTCCATGCCTACGACAAGAAGAGCGGCATGGCCGGGGTCAAGGAACTGCGCAGGCAGCTGCCGCCGGGGCGCTTCGAAGCGCTGTTGCAGATGCAGGTGGCGTTCCGCGCCAACCTGCTGTCGTCCTTCATTCCCGCAGAGCGTCGCATCGGCTATGACCGCAGCCGCTCGAAGGACCTGCATGGTCTCTTCATCAACGAACGCATCCCCGACCGCCCCGGCATCCATGTGCTGGATGCCATCGGCAGTTTCTGTGAACCCCTTGGCCTGCGCCAGACCGAGGTCAGCTGGGACCTGGCGGTGCCGCAGTCCGCATATGAGTGGGCCGCCGCGCAATGGCAGGACGATGGCCGCCCGGTGTTGATGATCTCGCCCTGTTCCAGTCACGTGCGCCGCAACTGGTATGCAGACCGCTACGCCGCCGTGGCCAACCACGCCGCACAGCGCGGTTGGCAGGTGGTGCTGTGCGGAGGCCGCAGCGAACTGGAGCGCAGCATGGCCGATGCCATCCAGGCACAGCTGCACACACCGGCGCTGGACCTGGTCGGCAAGGACACCTTGAAGCAGCTGCCGGCGCTGCTGGCCCGCGCCAATCTGGTGATGACCCCGGACTCGGGCCCGATGCACATCGCCAACGCGATGGGCGCCAAGGTATTGGGCCTGCATGCAGCCAGCAACCCGAACCGCAGCGGTCCCTATTCCGACCGCCGCTACTGCGTGGACCGCTACGACGATGCCGCGCGCAAGTACCTGGCCAAGCAGGCCTCGGATCTGAAGTGGGGCACCAAGATCGAGTTCGACGATGTGATGGAACTGATCACCGTGGAAGATGGTATCGCTGCGTTCGAACGCTACGTCGCCGACCACGCGGGGTGAGCGGCGGGCTGCCCCGGATTACGCGCGCTGTGCGTAATCCTGGTAAGACTTCTCTTCCACGTACGCCGAACCCAGCGCCAGGTTGATCGCCTTCTTGATGCGCGCGCGTTCGTCATTGCGCAGGTAGACGCTGCGCGCCAGATCGATGAAACCCTGGTCGAACGCCTGCGCCTTCTCTTTCAGGCGGATGTCGTCCTCGATGTCCCACAGCTGCTCGTTGACCGCCTTCAGCTCGGCACGCAGCTTGGCGATGTCCTTCACCGCCGCCGGGTGTGCCATCCAGGTCTGCTCCAGCGCCGACAGTTCTTTGCGCACATTGGCCAGCTTGCCCTCGTCACTGATGCGCTCGGACTTGATCTGCAGGATCGAGATCTTGTCCAGCAGCTCGCCGAAAGAAACGGGAACGAGGATTTCAGCGGTCATGGGGAAAACTCCAACAGGTGATGCAGGCAGTTTAACCCGCAGCTCGCGATGGAATGGGCAGATCCACGCCATGCGTGGATGAGCCTGCCAGCAGGAACAGCATCCACGCATGGCGTGGATCTACTGATGCACCTGCCCCGACAGGGGCGGGGAGAGGCCGGCAAAGGGAGGGGCCCACAGGTTGCGCTGCAACGTGTGGGGCGACGCGCAGAGCGCGGCGCGTCCCGCGCCAGATTAAAGAAAAAGGGCTGCCTTTCGGCAGCCCTTTTTCTTTAATCTGGCGGAGAGGGGGGGATTCGAACCCCCGAGGCGCTATAAACGCCTGCCTGATTTCGAGTCAGGTACATTCAACCACTCTGCCACCTCTCCGGGTGGTCCCCGGCGGACCGGGGACGCGCATCATACGAGGAAGTGAGGCCGACGACAAGTCATTCCGGCCAACGAAGTGAAAATTTCCTGAGCGCACGCCTTGCCGGATGCGCGCAGCCACCCGATGATGCCTGTCTCCCCAGCAACACCCCGCCCCAGCGCCCATGATCGAATTCGGACACCTCACCCACCCCGGCATGCGCCGCGAGCTCAACGAGGACACCTACTACGGTGACAGCGAGCTGGCCCTGTGGCTGGTGGCCGATGGCATGGGCGGGCACGCCTGCGGTGAAGTGGCCAGCGCGCTGGCGCGCGAGACCATCGTGCGCGAGATCCGCCGCGGCGCACCGCTGGCGCAGGCCATCCGCACCGCCGACGAAGAGATCATCCGTGCCTCGCGCCGGCGCAACGACACGTTGCCGATGGGCACCACCGTGGTCGCCGCACGGGTACAGGGCAACCGCTATGAAGTGGCGTGGGTCGGCGACAGCCGTGCCTACCTGTGGCGCGACGGACAGCTGGCCCAGCTCAGCCAGGACCACAGCGTGGTGCAGGAGCTGGTCGCGCAGGGCAACCTGACCGCCGAACAGGCGCGTGCGCATCCGCACCGCAACGTGGTCACCCAGGCGCTGGGCGTGACCGATCCGGCGCATCTGAACGTGGCCACCACCAGCGGCGAACTGCGTCCGGGCATGCAGCTGCTGCTGTGCAGTGACGGCCTGACCGAAGAAGTGGACGACCGCAGCATTGCCCGCACCCTCGCCTTCGAGGATGCCAGCGCACAGGAATGCGTGGACACGCTGGTTGCCGCCGCGCTCGACGGCGGCGGCCGCGACAACATCAGCGTGATCCTGGTGCGCTGCCACTAACCGGTAGATCCACGCCATGCGTGGATGCGGCGCTGCCGGCCAGCGGCCGGCACTACCCCACTCCAGGCATTACGCGCTGGCGGGCTCTTCCACCTTCGGGCCATCCCACAGCGCGTGGCCAGCCTTCTTGCGCAGCCGCTCCAGTCGCGCCGCATGCGCTTCCAGCTCCGACGGCGTGGCCACCACGCGCGGGCGCGGCAGCAGCTTGCTGGTGTCGAAGGCCTGCAGCGCCGCACCGGCAGCACCGCCATCGTCATCGCCCAGACCAAAGCCAATTTCTTCCTGGCCCGAAGTCAACGCGATATAGACGTCGCCCAGGATCTGCGCATCGAGCAGGCCGCCATGCAGCGCACGGTGCGAGTTGTCCACGCCCAGCCGCTTGCACAGCGCATCCAGCGAATTGCGCTGGCCCGGGAAGCGCTCGCGCGCCATCACTAGGGTATCGATCACCGTGCAGCGGTCGGTGATCTTCCCGTACTGCGGCCCCAGCAGCGACAACTCGTTGTCGAGGAAGCCGAGGTCGAACGCCGCGTTGTGGATGATCAGCTCGGCGCCATCGATGAAGGCCAGGAACTCGTCGGCGATCTGCGCGAAGTCCGGCTTGTCATCGAGGAACTCCAGGGTCAGGCCGGTGACTTCCTGCGCGCCCTGTTCGAACTCGCAGTCCGGCTTGATGTACTGGTGATAGTTGTTGCCGGTCGGGCGGCGCTTGAACAGCTCCACGCAGCCGATTTCGACGATGCGGTTGCCCTTCTTCCACTCCAGGCCGGTGGTTTCGGTATCGAGGATGATCTGACGCATGGGCTCAGTTTACCGGGCTGGCGTCGCGGATCTGGATCGCCGCGTTGCGGGCCAGCGTATCCACCCGCTCATTGTCCGGGTCGCCGGAGTGACCCTTCACCCAGCGCCAGTCGATCTGATGCCGCAGCGTGGCCGCCTGCAGGCGCTCCCACAGCTCGCGGTTCTTTACCGGATCGCCGCCAGCCGTCTTCCAGTTCTTGCGGATCCAGCCCGGCATCCACTGGGTCAGACCCTGCCGCACATACTGCGAATCGGTATAGAGCACGATGTTGCACGGCTCGGTCAGCGACTCCAGCCCGGAAATGGCCGCCATCAGCTCCATCCGGTTGTTGGTGGTGTGCGCCTCGCCACCGCTCAGTTCGCGCTCGTGGCCCTTGTAGCGCAGCAGCGCAGCCCAGCCGCCGGGGCCGGGATTGCCAAGGCAGGAACCGTCGGTGTGGATTTCGATGGTTTTCAATACAACTCCAGAATCAGGTAGCTACGGTGCCGTGCCAGCGCACCGGCAGCGGTTTCGGCCCAGGCAGGGCCAGCGTACGTTTTTCCGCATGGAACAGGCAGGCCGCGCGCAGCGGTGCCCAACCTCCGGGACGACGGCTGCCCGCACCGCGCCAGAGCGGGCCCAGGTAACGCATATCGTCGCATTCCAGCCCATGACGGCCGAGCAGCAGGCGGATCCGCTGCGGCGTGCGCACCACCAGCCCATGCTGGCGCCAGCGCGTGCGATACGGACTGAACGGATTGAGGCTGCTCAGCCACAGATGGCCGCCCGGCATCAGTACGCGCTCGCACTCGTCGAGCAGCCGGTCGGCATCGGCCGCGGTGACATGCTGCAGCACGATCGCATTTACGCTTTCATTGGCCAGCGGCAGCGGCAGCGCACAACGGGTGTCGCCGGCATAGCCCTGCCCCTGCCGATACAGGCGCAGACCGCGTCCGCCCAGCTGTGCATCGTCCAGCCAGGCCGCACTTGGTGCGATCCACAGCCAGGGCTGCGCCGGCAGCACCGACAGCTGCGGCAGCAGCAATTGCCGCTCCAGCACACGCAAGGCCTCCGCCGGTTCGCTGTCGAACCACGGGGTCTGGCTCGCTTGACGGGTGCTCTGCAGCGCGGGCATGGTCCAATTCTATGCGACTGACTGCCCTGCCCGCATTTGCGGATAACTACATCTGGACGCTGATCGACAACGAGGGCGCTGCCGTGGTCGTCGACCCCGGCGATGCCGCGCCAGTGCTCGCACTGGCCGATCAGGGCCTGCGCGTGGACACGATCCTGCTCACCCATCACCACGACGACCACATCGGTGGCGTGCCGGCATTGCAGGCGCGTTTCCCCGGCGTACGGGTCATCGCGCCGGTCGAGGAACGCATTCCCACGGCCACCGAGCGGGTCGGCGAAGGTGAACGCGTTCAGGCACTGGGCCGGACGTTCCACGTACTATCCGTGCCCGGGCATACCCGCAGCCACATCGCGTTTCACACTGCTGAACATCTTTTCAGCGGAGATTCGTTGTTCAGCCTGGGCTGTGGACGCCTGTTCGAAGGTACGCCGTCCCAGCTGCTGGCGTCGATGCGCAAGCTGGGTGCCCTGCCCGCGCAACTGCTGCTTTGTTGCGCTCATGAGTACACCGTGTCAAATGCCGTCTTCGCGCGGCATGTCGACCCCGCCAACGCTGCCTTGTGGCAGCGCCAAGAGGAGGCTTTGGCCATGCGCCGCGATGACCGTTCCACCCTGCCGGTAACCCTGGCCAACGAATTCGACTGCAATCCCTTCCTGCGTGTGCACGCTGCACCGATCCGTGCGTCGGTGTCGGCACACCTGGGCCGTGACGTCGTGGACGACGTCGACGTGATGGCCGGTCTCCGGCACTGGAAAGACGGCTTCCGCGCATGATGCGCCGAAGTCTGCCGCTGGCCCTGGGCCTTGCCCTGGGGCTGGCCGGAACCGCGGGCGCACAGTCGCTGGGCGCCGGCATCAGCCAGAACCTGACCGCCGCTGCGGCGCTGCCGCTGGATCCGTCCGCGCTGCCTGCGCCCTCGGTGCGCAATGGCCAGGAGATCTTCACCAGCTTCCGCGACGGCCTGGCCGAGCCCAGCTGCGATGCCGAGGCTACCAGCCCGCGCTGGCAGAAGCAGTTCGCCCACGCCCCCTCGCGCCTGGCCAACCAGGATGACGATGCGCTGGTGCTGTTCGGCTATGTGGTCGAAGAGCTGCGCAAGGCGAACCTGCCCACCGAATTCGCGCTGATCCCATTCGTGGAAAGCGGCTATCGGCCCAATGCCCGCAACGGCAGCGGCCCGACCGGCCTGTGGCAGTTCATCGCCACCACGGCGCGCAACCACCGCGTGCCCATGGCCAACGGCTACGACGGCCGCCTGTCGGCGGTTGATTCCACCCAGGCCGCGGTGCGCTACCTGAAAACCCTGCACGGCATGTTCGGCGGCGACTGGCGACTGGCCACCATGGCCTACAACGCCGGCGAGTACCGGGTGCTGCAGTCCATGCGCAAGGCCGGCATGAACGCGCAGAATGCCAAGCCGGCAGCCCTGCCGGGGCTGTCGCCGGTTACCCATGCCTATGTCGAGAAGCTGCATGCCCTGGCCTGCGTGCTGGAAGACGTGGAGGACCAGCCTCGCGTGATGGCCTCGCTGGACCGCACCGTGCCGGTGTTGAAGGACCACACCCTGCCGGCCGGCACCAGCGTCCAGCAGTGGGCCGCACAGCGCGCCCTGGACCCCGCCAGGATCGCCCGCCTCAACCCGGCCCTGGCCGCCGGCAACCGCGCTTCGGGAACCACCCGGGTCCTGGCCCCGGTCTCGGCCGCCAATGCGACGGTGACGGAAGCCGCGACCACGCTGGTGGCCAGCACCGCACCGGTTGCCACGACCACGCCGACGCCGCAGGTGGCCAAGACCGTGGCCGCGATCGCCGACCGCCCGCGCAGCCGCCGCCACACCGTGCGTGATGGCGAGTCGGCCTGGACCATCGCCCGCCGCTACGGCATGCCGGTAAAGGCCCTGCTGTCGCTGAACGGCCTGAGTGGCAGCAGCGTGCTGAAGCCTGGCGCAGTGCTGCGCGTGGAAGACTGACGCGCCAGCCAGGCCTTCCCTGCGGTAGAGCCGAGCCCATGCTCGGCTTTTTCTTGCGCGGTGCGGCTGCTTCGACATGCTTCTCGTAGAGTCGAGCTTGCTCGACTGCCTCCACATGTGCAGTCGAGCAAGCTCGACTCTACGCGCCCACACCCACAAAAAAGGCCCGGCAATGCCGGGCCTTCTTCTATCCTGCTCGCCGCGAGGCTTACAGGTTCTCCTCGGTGGTCTGGATCACGAACTTCCTGCGCATCGCCTCGACGTAGGCTTTGGCTGCGGCCATGCCGTCGATCTGGCTCAGCTGATCCTTGAGCTGCTTCTGCTGCTCGGCGGTCACTTCCTTGATGTCGCCCGGGTTGACCTTGTTCACGGCGAACAGCAGCGCGTGGCCGTTGACGTCGACCTTGCCGTAGCTCGGCTTGCCTTCCGCCGGCACCGGCGCACTGAAGATCGCGCGGTTGATTTCCGGGGTCGGCACCGGCTGGCTGCGCGGCAGGCCCGGCATCGGGCTCAGCTGCAGCTTCTCGCTGGCGGCCAGCGACTGCAGGGTGGCGCCCGCCTTCAGCTTGGCCAGCACGGCGTCGGCGGCCTTGTCGCTGGCCTGGCGCTGGCGGTCGGCACGGATCGCGGCGATCACCTGCTCACGCGCCTTGTCCAGCGGCATCGCCTGCTCCGGGGTATGCGCGGCCACGCGGATGACCACGCTGTGGTTGGTGGCACCGCCCAGGGCGATCGGGTCGCTGGCAGTACCATCCTGCACCAGCACTTCGGAGAAGGCCGCACGCAGCACAGCCGGATCGGTGGCGATGCCACTGGCGGTTGCGCGGGTGATCGGGCCCAGGGTCTGCAGCGGCAGGTTTACTTCCTTGGCCGCAGCAGCCAGATCACTCGGGCTCTTGTTGATGGCATCGACCAGGTGGCCGGCCAGCTCGTTGAAGCCGCGCTCGCCGTCGGCCTTCAGCTGCTCGGCGGCCAGCGTGTCACGCACTTCCTCGAACGACTTGCCTTCGCCGCCACGCACCGCGGCGACCTTGATGATGTGGTAGCCGAAGTCGGTCTTGACCGGGCCGATCACGTCACCCGCCTTGGCGGCGAACAGGGCGTCTTCGAATGGCTTGACCATCGCGCCACGCTCGACCCAGCCCAGATCACCGCCCTGGTCCTTCGAACCCGGGTCTTCCGAATTGGCCTTGGCCAGTGCAGCGAAGTCGGCACCCGCCGCCTTGGCTTCGGTGGCGATCTTGTTCGCCTTGGCTTCGGCACCGTCACCGGTGATCAGGATGTGCGCGGCCTGGCGCTGTTCCGGCGAAGTGAACTTCGCCTTCTCGTCCTCATAGCGCTTGCGCAGGGTCGCTTCGTCGGCCGCGGTCGGTGCCGGCAGGTTGGCGCCATTGATCTCGACGTATTCCAGCGACACGCTTTCGGCCTGGCGGAAATCCTTGCCGTGGCTGTCGTACCACTGCTTGATCTGCTCATCGGTGACCGGCGCGGTATCGGCCGGAACCTCCGGCAGCGCGGCCAGTTCGACGTCGCGGGTCTCACCCAGCAGCTTCAGCAGGCGCTCGGTCTCGGCCTGGGTGACGAAGCCCGAATTCTGCAGGCCCGACGGGATCACCGACTGCTGCAGGCTCTCGCGCACCAGCTCCTGGAACTGCGTGGGGGTACGCGGCGGATTGCCACCGGCCAGAGCCAGGCGGTAGTTGTTCTCGTTGAACTTGCCGTTCGAATCGAGGAAGGCCGGGATGGTGGCGATGTACTCGCGCACCGCGCCATCGCCGATCACAACACCGGCCTGCTCGCCCACCAGGCGCACGACCTGCTCGTCGATCAGCTGATCGAGCACGGCCATCTTGTTTTCAGTGCTTTCGAACGCGCGCGGGTCGAAGTTCTCGCCCTGCTGCTGGCGCTCACGCATGCGCTCCTGCTCGAAGCGGGTGCGGAAATCCTGCGCGCTGATCTCGTGGTGCTGCCACAGCATGCGCACCGGCCACCACGACGGTGCCGAACGCCACCAGGTCGGAGGCGCGGAAACCTTGGCCACGTTCTGTGCGCCAACGCCACCCAGGTAGCTGTTGTCGATCACGAACAGGAACGGAATCATCAGCAGCCCCAGGATCACGGTGACGATCCAGCCTGAGGTCTTGTCGCGGAGTTTCTGCAGCATGGTGAGGAATCACAAGGCCTGATTGGCGAGCCCGGCAGTGTAACCCGCTTCGTCGCAGGGACCAAAAGCAGCGCCGGCGTGGCCTGCGCCGATCTCCGCGGACCTGTGCCGTCAGCACCTCGACAGGCCTGCCGCAGGGCACAAAGAAAAAGCCCCCGGCTTGCGCCGAGGGCTTTTAAAGTTGGCGGAGCGGACGGGACTCGAACCCGCGACCTCCGGCGTGACAGGCCAGCATTCTAACCAGCTGAACTACCGCTCCGCGCTGAAACTTTGCAGGCGCCCAGTATATCCGAAGACTCCCTGGAAACCCAGCCCGATGAACACTTTTTTCAAAGTTTTTTCACAGGGACTTAAGAATTCTGCAATGGCGGAGCGGACGGGACTCGAACCCGCGACCTCCGGCGTGACAGGCCAGCATTC